>WJLZ01000080.1 GCA_014728215.1 Chitinivibrionales bacterium | reverse complement strand
GGATTGAGGCTGCGGAGTCTCCGTAACCATAATTTCTTCCGGGCCTCCTGATTAATTATTTCTAAATGAAGGGTGTAAGGACTGATATTGGAGACGAAGTAATCGGCTTCAATTTCCTCACCCGATTCCAGGACTGCATGATGGACCCGGTTGTTTTCCACATAGAGTGAGGTCACCCGGCTTTTTGTCCGCACCTCCCCACCCCGCATGGTTATTGCCGACGCCAGCGCCTCTGCAAGCGACGACACACCACCTTTGATATAATGAGATCCTTCCATATAATGGACGGCAAACATCATGACATAAAAGAGTACAGGAGCATAATCCGGTGAAGAGCCGCAATAGGGCCACATGGTATACAGAACCTGTTTCAGGTTATCGTTGGTAATAAATGACGACACATAATCGGCAAAAGAACGGTTATGATAGCGCGTCACAAAACCGATATCCTCTTCCGTAAACTTTTCTTCAAACTCCCATATTCTTCGTGCTATTACAGCGTAAAATTTTTCGAAATCGCCGAGAATATTTTTAACACCCGCGTTATCGTTGGGAAAATCGCGCAGCAGCGATTGCATTATCCTGTCTTTTTCCATCGGTACCGACCAGGAAAAACCGGGTACCGAAAAATCATACATCGAAGACAATGGAATCGGTTCGATTTTGTCGCCTACCCCGAGGAGGTTCAAAAGATGCATGATCATACCGTTATCGCTCAGGGGGATTGAATGAATACCGGATTCGAAACGGAATTTCTTTCGTTTGAAGTTATGGGCATAGCCTCCGATTTTTGAATGCTTTTCGAGTACGAGCACTTTCATTCCGGCCCGTGCCAGAAATGCAGCACAAGTCAAGCCTCCTATTCCCGAACCGACAATAACAGCATCATATTTCACGCGGTCATCCTCCACTTACTGCGCAACAAATTTTTTATGATCTTCTCTGCAAATCCGCTGGGCTGCCTGACGGCCTAAAACAATCACTCGCGGAAGCCCGCCGGCCGGTGAAAGCCATTGGCCGGAACAATAGAAATTTTTCAACCCCCGAATGGTTCTTTTAAGCGAACGACCGATCACCAAGGGAGTCGGCGCCCATCCCTGATAACTCCCGCGCCAGACATTGGTATACCGGATATAGGTTGCGGGGGTGGCGATATCGGAAACCTCAATCCGGGAACGAACATCCCCGAACCGCTTATCCAATGTATCGATAACGGCATTTGCCACTCGCTCCTTTTCCTGTTTATAGCGGGCGGAGTCATTATTTCGTAATTCGACCCAGTATTTCCAGTCGTGTGTTCTCAGATGAACAATCAAAGATGTTGTGCCCGGTGGTGAAAAACAGTCATCAAAATTACATATACGAACCAGGAGCGCTTTTTCCCGGTCGTTCCCCAGAGGAAGAGGATTCTCAAAGGGCACTACCATTTTGTGCGGTTCACCGTCAAAAGTCCGCGCTACACCCAGGGACACCTGGAGCATGGAGGGAAAAACCGTATATGTCTCGAACTGCTTCCGAAGTGCCGGGGTGATGTAACGGCCCTTCAGAAGTCGATTCACCGTTTCATACCGGTCTGCCGTAGAGATCACGATATCCGCATCATAGCGCGAACCGTCGGCGCAGACAACACCGCAGGCACGGTCATTTTCAACAATAACTTCCGTTACTTTTTTATGGAAAAGAATTTCTCCGCCGCCCTTTTTGTATTTGTCAACAATTGTATCGATAAAAAACCGTGAACCGCCCCGGGGATACCCCGCCGATTTGACATGAAGCCAGCTCAGGGGCGTCATCAGTGCAAGAAGCGAAAAGAATTGATGGTGCGGCAATATCTGTTGTATCATTGCGCGAAGATGTTTGTTTGTAAACTTGTCCGAGAATTCCCTGATTGTCATCTTTTTCCATTTGAGAAAAAATAAAATCATTTTCCAGTTTTTCAGCGGGAAAAGCGCAAGCTCCGGAAAAGACATCAGATCGGGCGCCTGATCAAAGGGGATTTTCAATCGACTCAACGTTAAAACCGCATCGATGAACTGAGTAATGACCTTCCTGTCTTCGGGAGCGATCCGCAGCATCTCATCTTTAAGCCTGAACAGATCGGTATAGACATGAAATGTCTCGACACCGTCTTCGATCTGCATAAACTCATCAAATTCATCGACGTGGGTTTTTGAAAAGTCGATTACCTCGGTGATGATATCATGAATGTTTATTCCCGGTGAAGAGCCGGGCACCCAGTTTGTGGCGCCGTCAAAACGATACTCGCCCCGTTTCCAGGGAACCGAAACACCGCCGCACTCATGCCCCATCTCCAGGATACGGGTGCGGTAGCCGTTACGCTGAAGGTAAATTCCCGCGGCACAGCCGCCGATTCCACCGCCGATGATAACGATGTTTTTTCTCATTGTAAATCAACTATCCATAAAGGGGATTTTTTCATGAAGAAAATACCATTGTTCAGGCTGTTTCCGCACAACCTCTTCCAGCCGATAAAAAAGCTCCTGGACAGGATTTTCAGAATCGGCTGCCACCGGATATAACCGAAACCGATATGTTTCATCGCTCTGTCGAATCATAAATGCCTTGAATACCGACACCGGTGCCCGGACAAATTTCAGAAGCCGGTCCAACCCGGCGCCGCCGGCAATCTTTCTTTTCAGTAATGTCACCGGAATGCTGTATTCGGTTTTTTCATCAACCATACTCAACAGGACATCCTTCCGGCGCAAAGCCGCCGCCATATCCAGTGCGGCAACGGTGTGTGGTTTACCGATTTCAATAAACCGGACCGGACCGAATTTTCCGGTTGCTTCCATTTCTTTTGCCCGCCGGGCAGCCATATCGGAAAGCTGCCGGGTTCTGAATCTGAGTACGGGCGCAACCGGGAGCATGGCCATGGCCAGAACAGGTGCGATCATCTCTATTGCACCAAAATGGCTGGTAGCAAGCAACGCTGCCTTTCCCTGCTCATGAACCCTCTTGATACACTCAATAGCCTCACGGGAATCAACATGATTCTGTAAATAGGTATAATATGATTCGGGATCGCCACAGAAAGGTATAAGCTTTTCGTAATAGTGGAGCAGTACCTGATCGACTACTTTTTGAACAGACGTCTTATCGTCGGGAAGATTGAATGCGGCCAGATTTCTGCGAATCCGATCGCGTTCTTCCGGGTGCTGCGCAAACCACTCATGCCCACGGCTCAACGTCGTCTGCTTTAAATCGTAAAGGGTTAAATCGCCGGTGTTTTTTAGTATTTCGGCACTTTGAATATATTCACTTAATCCCATGAAGCCAGACTCACATGGCGTTGTCTGCCGCAGAGAATGGCAGAAACTATTCTGAATTGGTCGGAATTGTCAAAAAATAAGCTTCCGCCAACCGACTTGAAAAGAAAGGAGTGGGAGAGAAGGGATGAACAGGCGCAATGAATCGTGTCAGGATTGCTTCTCTGATAAATATTTCTGGACAGTAGTAGCACATTTGTCGATTGAAGTAATATTCGGAAACTCGGATTCTGGAATAGAAACACCGAATTTTTTCTCCATGGTTGCAAGGACCTCAAGAAGTGCCATGGAATCAAGGCCCATATCTTCGATAAAATGAGCATTATCGGAAACTTTATCCTCTTCAACATCCATGTCTTCAGCAATTTCTATTATAAGATCGCGTAACTCTTTTTTAATTTCGGAAATGTCCATCCTGCATCTCTCCTCGCCTGCTTAGGATACTGATAAATTATTAACTATAATTTTTTAAAATAATTGAACTGCAATTGCCTTCGCACGAAAAAGCATTAATTAATAAAAATTCGGTATCGGTATCTTGTATATCCTCTTTTACAACATTAATGTCATTTCTGACCGGATATTCATCCCCGATACCTGAAATCTTCTTTGCTTGCATATCAATCAATCCGCATGCAGCGTTAAGGGCCGATGACGCACCATAGCATTCTCCTGTTTTCCTTTTATAGGCGGTCACAGGAACCTGAGGGCACAATTCTGCAATAGCCGAAGCTTCAACAGCATCGCCCCGGGGATCGGCATTGGCATTTGCGGCAATACAATCGATATCGGTTGGTGCAATACCTGCTTTTTCACATGCCCGCTTGATAACATATACGGCGCCACTGTTGCCTGAATTTTTTCGAACTTTTGTCTGTCTGGGATCGAAGGCTGACGCAGTGCCGACTATTTCGGCAAAAATAGTAGCTCCCCGTGCTTTAGCGCGACTCTCGGTTTCGATACAAAACAGTGCAGCACCTTCACCCATGATATAACCGTCGGCATCGGGAGAAAGGGGGCGCATTGTTCCACTCTTTGACAGAACACCGCTCCTGAGAAGCCCGAGAAGCTGATAATAGCTGAGTTCCTCAAAACCACCGGCGAGGATTGAATCGTGATAGCCCTGTTTTATATAATTAGAGGCATAGATAAGTGAATCGAGCGATGCGTTAAATCCGGTTGAAATTGTCGTACTCATGGTTTTAACTGCATACCGGATATTTGCATTGCTGGTTGGCGAATTGATGACAGTATTTGCAAATGCCTGGGGATTAACATTGTTTACCCCGTTCACAATCGAATCGCTGAGAAAGTCGCCGATACTTTGCACCGAGCCGAAACCCGTTCCGATACACAGGCCGGTACGCTCATCTTCAGAGGCGTTTTCAAATACATCTCTAAACGGGCCCTCAGCCGTGCTCAGGAAAAGTTTGGTGGCAAAATCTTTTGTTCGCATTCCCTTTTTCCCGAGAATCTCAACGGGATCAAGACCCGCAATTCTGTAACAGGGAATCCCGGTATCGAATTCGTGGAATTCAAATGATTTTAAACTTCCCACAGCAGGCACTGTATGAAGATTACCTTTAATCTCCTCTACCCCTATGCCCAGGGAGCATAGTGCATTCATTCCTGAGATTACAATTTTCTCAGTAGCCATATTCCAACCGGCTATCCTTTGAATTTTCTGAAGATAATTGATGATGTATTTCCGCCAAAGGCATAGGCATTCGATACCACCGTATCGACCTCTTTTTCTCTGGCTTCGTTCGGCACATAATCGAGATCACAATCCGGATCGGGCTCCGAATAATTTATTGTAGGTAATATAACGTTATGCTTGAGAGTCATAATACAAGCCGCGGCTTCGATCGCCGATGCTGCTCCCATGGTATGACCGCACATAGATTTCAACGAACTGATTGGTACATCGTAGGCCCTTTTACCCAATGTTTCTTTGATGATCAGCGTTTCGCTTTTATCGTTTTCACCGGTGCCGGTCCCATGGGCACAGATATAATCGATCTCATCGGAAGAAATTCCGGCATTTCTCAGAGCTTTATTCAGAGCCCTGATTCCACCGCTTCCTGTGGGATCGGGGATTGTCATTTTAAAAGCATCACACCCAAGCCCATACCCGAGAATTTCCGCATAGATTTCGGCGCCACGCTTGAGCGCATGCTCAAGTTCTTCAACAATGAGTATACCCGCACCTTCACCCACAGCCATACCGTCCCGATTTTTATCAAAGGGGCGACACACCTCTTTTGCGGTTGCAAGAAGACGATTAAAACCGGTAAAGGCTATTTTTGAAATAGGATCGCTCCCTCCGGCAATAACCACATCGGCCTCATCCAGACAAATAAGGTCGTATGCATAGCCGAGAGCATAATTTCCGGCCGCACAGGCAGTGGGAATCATAATAACCGGACCGGCGGTATTGAAATGTGCCGCAATATTTGAAGGAATTACTCCACAGGGATACTGGCGGGGAAGTCCTGAGGGGATTTGATTGGGATCACCGGTGTCGTATTTTGTCTGAATTCCCTTCTCGAGAACCTGTGGTTCACCCATTGTGGTGCCCATGGCAACGCCGATACGGTAGGGATTCTCCCGGTCGACAGCAAGCCCTGATTCGGCAAGGGCCATCTGTGATGCTGCGACGGCAAACTGACTCGACCGGCCCATAAACTTCAGCTGATCGGCGCCAATGTATTGCGCCGGATCAAAGTCGAGTACTTCACCGCCAACCTTAGTCCTGAAATCCGAAATATCAAAGGACTGAATAGGACGGATACCATTGGTACCCTTCACAGCCGCATTCCAAAACGAATTTGTATCGCTGCCAATAGGGGCAATAATGCCCAGGCCTGTAATAACAACTCTCTTTTTACTCATCAAGGGGAGCTAATAAGCAATTTATTTGAATGTTTTTGGATATGTAAAGTATTCTTCAGCAAATAGTTTCCTAAAATAGTAAATAGGATTGGCAAATTCAATATAAGAGCCAGCTTGTCGGCAATTTGGGCTTAACCATCGGTATTATTATTGTTTCGTGCAGCAAACATAAGTTCGCCTTTTGCCACCATTTTGTCTTCTACATGGGCCCTGGCTTTTACTATTGCATTAGCGCCAAGCTTCTTTTCTATCTCTACCGTTGTTTTAAGCTGATCTCCAGGCACAACCAGATCGAAAAACGACATTTTTGCGACTTTACCTAATACATATACCGTATCGCTTTTGAGTCCACCAGCTGATTTGGCGAGCAAAAAACAGGCAGCCTGGGCCATGTTTTCTATTATATAAACTCCCGGAAAGACCGGCTTTTCCGGAAAATGTCCCTGAAACTGAGCTTCATTAATCGAAACATTCTTCAGCACAGTCACCGACTGATCGGCTTTATAATCCAATATCCTGTCGATTAAGAGAAAAGGATACCGGTGCGGGACATATTTGACAATATCTTCGATTGAAAACATACACTATTTTCTTTGTCGGCAATTTTGGCTATATTCTAAAAATATACAAAGATTACCGTAATCTTCAATAATTGAATGGAATACCGGCTCTTGAATATCTGCCGGGGCACAACCGCATGTTCGTGCATTTCTTCAGGCAGTCATTCCTCCATCGATAGTAAACACCTGCCCGGTTATATATCGAGCCTTATCGGAGATTAAAAATGCAATAAGGTCGGCCACTTCTTCAACAGTCCCGAAGCGTTTCATAGGAATCATTTTTTTCAATTCTTCAAGATGTTTGTCGGGAATTTTCCGTGTCATATCCGTTTCGATATATCCCGGAGCGATGCAGTTTACCGGGATTTGAAGCTTGCCAACTTCTTTAGCCAGTGAGCGGGTAAATCCGATAATTCCTGCTTTTGAAGCGCAATAGTTCGTTTGCCCGGGCACACCAACCAGCCCACTGACTGAGGTTACATTGACGATACACCCCTTTTTGTTTTTCATGAAATAACCGATCATATGACGGGTGGCGTTAAAATAGCCATTCAAATTGGTATTGATAACATCATGCCATTCTTCGACGGGCATAATAAAGAGGCTCTTATCCCGGGTAATCCCCGCATTATTAATCAGTACATCAATATCACCGAGTTTTTCCCGGGCATCCCTGATAAATTGTCCGGCCTGTTCGAAATCGGTAATATCACATTGAAAGGCATGGGCATTACCCCCCTTCTCAGCAATTGTTGCAATCAATTCATCAGCAGCCTCTTTGCTTGCCCTGTAATTGAATGCAACCTCGTGCCCCTCCTTTGCAAGAACTTCCACAACAGCACGACCGATACCCCGGGCTCCACCGGTAAGAATGATTTTTTTCGACATTGATAATCTATCCTTTCACTCTTTTTCTTCTGCTTTATCCGTTTTTTCAGGTTTATCTTTCTTGCCGCTCTTTTCGTTCTCTTCGACCTCCGCTCGCAGTACATCCCCGGTCTCGAGATCCTTTGTACCCGAGCAGCGAACCATGCTCATCCATTCGGTAGGATGCTCAACCGAGTCACCATTGACAATGAAAAACGACAGGCGGGCACTTACTTTTTCATCACTATCCCATTTATACCTGTACCCCATTTCCACACTGAGGTCTCCATTGACAATTTTAGCCCTTAGCAGAGAATCATCAACAGCAAAAGATCCAACGCCACTTACACCTTCATCACCGACACTCTTGACTTTCAGGGAGTCATTGCCCTGAAAGGTGATCGAAAGATCCTGCTCTTCAACACACCAGGTGCCGTCGAAAGAGTCTCCCGCATATCCTCCCATTGCTCCCAGACAACACACGATTGCCGAAAAAACCATACTACTGTTTTGTCGTTTCATCCATCCCCGCCTTTCATGCATACAAACCGTTATTTGTCGATAATGTTTCCAAATTGTTTGAGGAAAACCGGCAAAAAAACAAGTGCAAAGATACAACTGGTTGCCATGGAAATAAAAGTAAACATACCGAAATGCTTGATCGGTGGAAAACTCGAAATCCCCAGAACCAGGAATCCGACACCCACAATCAGCGTATTAAAAATGATAACCATTCCTTTATTACGGACCGTCGCAAGAAGCGCATCAAGACGGCTATCGTACTCTTTTCGCACAAACCGGTATCCTGCCACAAAATGAATCGAATAGTCGATACCGATTCCAATGCAGGTATTGACTATTATGACGGTCACCGAATTGATCGTCACCCCGAATACCCCCATGAGCGAATAAACAAAGAGCGTCGATAAAACGATCGGTATAGTCGCGGAGAAACCGGTTGCAACCGATCTGAAAATAATGCACAAAATAATGAGAATCGAAACAAAGGTAATAATGAGCGATGTAATCTGAGTATTAATTAAAATATTAATCATTGCATCATTCAGTATTGCAGGGCCGGCAACCTTAACGTCCCATGACGGATAGTTCTTTTCGATATGATTACGGATATCATCAGCCATTTCTGAATATCGAAGGCCGGAAATGTTTCTACATGCGAGATCGATCTTTGTCCGTGTTCTGTCGGATGTAATCCAGCTGTCCAGATAATTGTTCAGACTCTTGCTGAAAAGGCTTTTCGATCTTAAAAGCAGCGCCAATGCCGCTTGGGAGATTTCTTCATTACTAATCAGGTGGCTGACCTTGTTAATTAAAGGTAAAAGAGATGAAACAGATCCTACTCCCCGCTGCTTTTCGAGGTAATCGACAATAGCCTGGACTGTCGCCCACTCTTCTTCTGTGTTTAACTTTTTCTCTTTATGCTCCAACGTGACCGAAAAGAATCTGGTACCGCCGAGATACCGGGCAACAAGCGAATCGGACTTCCGCACCTCACTATCCTGAGGAAACATGGCGATATAATTATGTTCGACCTTTACCCGGAAAAACCCGACAGCGGCGACGACTGCGATGATCGCCAATAAAAACAGCCAGTTTTTCGAGACAATAAAGGTATCGAAATATCGATGCCACAGATCGCTTTTTACAGCCTTTTTTTCGGCTTTTTCCAGCGGCGCCCGAGTTGGAATGCGGCCGAAGGAGATAAATATGGGGAGAAGTATTATTGTCAAAAGGAGGGCGAAAGCTACTCCTATTGAGGTATAAATCCCGAACATTCTGGTCCATAAGTTTGCCGAAAAACCAAAAGATGCAAAGGCGGCACTGGTGGTGACCGCAGAAAGAAAAATCGGTTTCATGAGTTCCGAATAGGTATCCTGAAGCATTTCGCTGATATCTCCACGCTTCTCGGAGCAAAACCGGACAAATGTTTTGACAACATGAATTGCTCCGGCTACGCCGATAGGAAACAGAATAACCGGTATGACTGAAGTCACCACCGTGAAAGGATTTCCCATAATCCCCATGATTCCGAACGTCCATATCAGCGAAATGCATATAACCGCAAGCGATGCAAAAACATAGAGGACCCTTTTAAGGACCCAGTACAGGAGGATAAATACGAGAATAAGTGAAATGGGCAAAAGAATCGAAAAATCCTTTTTCATTGCCCCGTCAATATAATGGATATGAACAGGGGCTCCGGTCAGATGAACTTCGACATGGGAGAGGGTATCCAGTTGATCTGCATACTTTATTACGGCATGGAGTAACTTATCCTGGTTAGCCTCGGGATCAAGGGGAAAAACCATGCAGAAAACCGATTCATCATCTGAAATCAGCGCCTGGGTAAACTCTCTGTTATCAAATATCCGCCGACGCAATTCTTTTTTGCTGATTTCCCGATCCGGGGGAACAATATGGCCGGTTTTGACGCCAAAAAACCCACCTTTCATGGGAACCTGTATCGATCCCAGATGAACGACCCTTATTACTCCCTCGATTTCACCGAATTCTCCGGCCCAGGCAGAGACGGAATCGATCTTTTCTTGCAGGCCCAAGCCATTGAATTCCGCTAAAAAGAGAACGGAACGAGGCGAAGGAAATGTTTTGTTGAGTTTTCGGTAATCGATTTTTTCGGGAAGATCATCAGGAATGGCTTTGGTAATGTCGTTATCAACCCGGACCTGAGAGGCAAAATATCCGAGCACAAGGGTAAGTGCCGCAATTATCGATAATACAGCCAGACGATATTTGAGTATGAAAGCGATGATCGATCGGGATTTTGATTTCATTACATGTTGTACTTATAAACTGATAAAAAAAATTCGGCAAAACTAAAAATAATTATCCGGACGGGGGTTGCATGAAAATTCGATTATTTTGCCGGGATAAAAATACCTGAAGGGAAACATCAACGGAGAAACAGGATAAGCCTGTCTCTCCGTTGATGATGAGATACAAAATTGATATTACGACAGAAATACAATCAGAGGCATTTTGAAAAACCACAGGCCTTGCAGATTGCACACCCGCCTTCATGCTCCATCATCCCGCCACATTCAGGGCATTGGGGACAGAGGCCGATGTTCGCAAAACCCTTTTTCTGTTTTGTCGCAGTATCGGGCAATGCTGCCGCGATACCGGCCGTAAGTGGGATTTGGGTGCTTGGCAGGTCGTTCAGCGCTTTCTCGAGTATTCTTCCGATTGCATCAACACAAGAGAGAATCATTTCTCCCTCGTTCCAGGTAGGAACAGGGCACCGGATTCCCCGTAACTGCTCGACAATAGCTTTGGGTTCTACCCCCGAGCGCAAGGCAAGGGAAATCATCCGCGCAACCGCTTCGGAATTGGAAGCAGCACATCCGCCCGATTTCCCCATCTGAGTAAAGACTTCGCACAATCCTGCCTGATCATAATTAACATTAACATACAGATTCCCACATCCGGTTTTTGTTTTATAGGTTCGTCCCCGGGTAATATTCGGACGGGGCCGTGGTGTAATGGCGCCGCCGAGAACAACACCCTCACTTGACAAGTGAGCACCACCCTTGCCCGAGGTAATAACCTGTCCGGCCCGGGAACCATCACGGTAGACAGTTACCCCTTTGCAGCCCAGCTCGTAGGCATAGCGAAAAACCTCTTCAACATCGGCAACAGTCGCATTATTTCTGAAATTAACGGTTTTCGATACCGCATTATCGGTATATTTCTGAAAGGCCGCCTGAAGAGTAATATGCCAGCGAGGTTCGATATCGTGGGCGGTAACAAAAAGATCTCTGATTCTCTTGGGAATACCGTAAACCTTGTTGAGACTTCCCGATTCCGCAACCATTTTCATGAATTCTTCGGAATAAAAGCCCTCTTCCCTGGCTATCCCCTCGAAAGTGGGGTGGACATCGAGAAGATGCTGGTCGAGGACATTTTTCTCGTATACGATAGCGAAAATCGGCTCGATACCGCTCGAACAGCTTGCAATCATACTCAGGGTTCCGGTAGGAGCAACTGTTGTCACCGTCGCATTGCGGACCTTCATGCCGTCGGCCTTATCGTAGATGGAACCTTTAAAGTTGGGAAACGTCCCCCGTTCCTGGGCCAGATAGGCGCTGTATTTTCGTCCTTCTTCCTGGATAAACCGCATAATTTCTTCGGCAAGGTTTGCCGCGGCATGTGAATTATAGGGTATGCCGAACTCAATCAGCATATCGGCAAATCCCATCACCCCAAGCCCCACCTTGCGATTACTCTTTGTCATGTTGTCGATTTCCGGAAGAGGGTACTTGTTCATGTCGATAACATTATCAAGAAATCGTACTGCAGCCTTGGTTATTTCTCCCAGCTTTGCATAATCGACCTTCTTCTCTCCATTCTCTTCGACAATCATGTGGGAGAGATTGATTGATCCGAGATTGCACGATTCGTAGGGAAGAAGCGGTTGTTCACCGCAGGGATTGGTACTTTCCATCCTGCCCACGTGGGGAGTCGGGTTATGCTCATTGATTTTGTCCAGAAAGACAACTCCCGGCTCGCCGTTTTTCCAGGCAAGTTCGACAATGCGCTTGAACACTTTCGACGCCTTCTGATGTCCCACGATCTCTCCGGTTCGGGGGTTGCGCAAAGGATATTCATCATCTTTCTTGAGCGCTTTCATAAACTCATCATTAATACCGACCGAGATATTAAAATTGGAGAGAATGCCGTCATTCTCTTTTGTTTCAATAAAATCGAGTATTTCGGGGTGAGTGCACTCTAAAATCCCCATGTTTGCACCCCGTCGGGTGCCACCCTGTTTGACCGTTTCCGTCGCCGTATCAAAAACCCGCATGAAGGAAAGAGGACCGCTGGATATCCCTTTGGTAGACTTGACCATATCGTTTTTCGGACGGATACTGGAAAATGAAAAACCGGTTCCACCACCGCTTTTGTGAATCAACGCCGTATTTTTTACGGAATTAAAAATATCCTGCATTGAATCCCCGACCGGCAGGACAAAACAGGCCGACAACTGCTGAAGCTCTCTTCCTGCATTCATGAGCGTGGGTGAATTGGGAAGAAAATCGAGATCAACCATCATATTGTAGTATTTTTCGGTCCACAGGAGCGTATTCGCCTTGGGATCATAGGTTTTTTCCGCCTTTGCAATATTCTCCGCCACTCTGAAAAACATATCCTCCGGCTCTTCAACCACATTACCGGAATCATCCTTTCTCAAATAACGCTTCTGAAGAACCGTCCGCGCATTTGAGGTAAGAGGCGCTTTTTTCTTCGTCAGTTTTTCCTTTAACCCACTCTGATTACCCGCTTTTTTCATACCTTTTTCCTCTTGAACTACTGACTGTACAGAACCCGTGATATTTTTTGCAGCAGACGACGTATATGGCGCCATATTTTTCTCCCTGGTGCTTGAAAGTTTACGTACCCTAAGGCCGGTATATTTTCTGGAACCGGCCAACCCCCTACATATTGTATTTTGAATGTTTGAAATATATGACCACCGAAAAATAAAGTCAAGCGATATAACAAAAAACAATACAATATATGGTATAATCTTTGCTTAAAAGCGGCAGGTTTTGGGGTTTGGCCGGCGATTCAAATCTCCAATAAATAATTTAGTAACAAATACTTAATGTATATTATGGGACAAAAGTGCATTAGTTGATATTTTCGATAAAAAGGGAGAAAATTATGGCTGAAATTCTTGAACTCGACCAGATAAAAGAAATGAAAAAGCGGATTGATAATCTCAGGGGGTATCTTTGATATTGACGCCAAAAAAGAAGAATTAGCAAAACTTGAGGCACAATCTGCGGAAAATGATTTCTGGAACGATACCAAAAATGCTCAGAACGTATCAAAACGGATCAAAGATCTGAAAAAGCATGTAGATTCCTGGGAGAGTGTTAACCGGGAATGTGAAGATGCTCTGGAGCTGTATGAGATATCTCTGGAAGACGATGACCAAAGTTCGCTGGAGGAGCTTACCGCTTCTGCAGGAGACATCGAGAAGGCGATTGACAGGCTTGAATTTTTGCGCAAACTCGGCGGAGAGGATGATGCTTCTCCTGCGATAGTGAGTATTCACAGCGGCGCCGGCGGGACCGAAAGCTGTGACTGGTGTGAAATGCTGTTCAGGATGTATTGCCGGTGGATTGAAAAAAAAGGATTCAAGTACACCATTCTGGACTCCCTGCCCGGCGATGAAGCCGGGTTAAAAAGTGTTATGATGGAAGTTCAGGGGGATTATGTTTATGGTCATCTCAAGGTGGAATGCGGCGTACACCGCCTGGTCCGTATCTCTCCCTTCGATTCCAACAGCCGTCGCCACACCTCTTTTGCTTCAGTTTACTCCTATCCGCTCATCGAAGAAACCGATGACTTCAATCTTGACGAAAACGAGATACGGGTCGATACTTACCGGGCCAGCGGCGCCGGCGGACAGCATATTAATAAAACCGATTCTGCAGTGAGAATGACCCATGTCCCCACCGGCATTATCGTTCAATGCCAAAATGAACGGTCACAGATAAAAAACCGCGCTACCGCACTGCGAATACTAAAAGCACGGGTCCGGCAGCACTTCAAAGAAGAAGAAGATAAAAACCGTCAGGAAAAAATGGCAAAGAAAAAGAAAATCGAATGGGGCAGCCAGATCAGATCCTATGTGCTCCATCCCTACAATATGGTCAAAGACCACCGTACCAATACCGAAACATCAAATGCCACGGCAGTCCTGGACGGCGATATCGATATGTTTATCGAAAGTTATCTGCTGGAATACGAATAAGAATTGGAGTGCTGGAGTGATTCCTGGATGAATGTTTACCCATCCCTCCACTACTCCACCATTCCAATTTTTACTTTTCTCTGCTCACCCTTGTCTGGAGCGTGAATGAAACAACCGATGAAGTGTCGGGGATGGTGACCGGAAGAACACTATATCGCGACTCCCACACCTGTCCTGAAGGAAATCTGGCCGAACTCTTGCACAAAAGAAGGTAATCCCCCGGTTTCGCCAGGAGCTGAATATTATTATCGGCATACAGATGAAAATCGGTCCGCTTTGCCGAGTTATAATCCAGAAGACATCCGGAGTAGGTGTAATTTCTGCTCGAAGAGATATTTACGAAAGACATATTTTCATTCAGGGTTTTTTCTATGAGAGGTATATGATTTTCGGGCATGGTAACCATTTCAGGGAAAAACGCTTTCTTCCACCAGATTTTAAATCCCTCAAGCACTGCAGATTTCTTTTTCTGCTCAACCATAAAATTTTGGCTGGGCACAAGCGATGTACACTGCGCAATTCCCTGTACCGCAGCATAATAGTTATCCGGGACATCTTCAGGACTCGATGATACCCAGGCAATGTAATCGGCAATCTTATTTCGCCATTCGTTTTCGCTTGCCACTTTGGCTTTATTCTTATCGGGCAATTCTCTTTTCGGTGAAGATTCAAATACTGCTTCGATATAAAGAGCGAGTGCTTCGCTGTATGCCGCCCGGCTCTGGGCGCTTTGTGCAATCTCAAGATGGGATGGACGGGTTTTCAGGTATACCAGAGCACCTATCCCAACAACAACAATAACTCCAATGGTAATTACAAGATTTTTCATAAAACCCCCCTATAGGGAAAACTCGAAAAAAAAATCATGAGAAAAGCGCAAAGGCACTGGAAATAAAATATATAGTTTATTTTAACCGTACCAATACTATTTTCAATTAACGTGTCGACCTTTTTCTTGCTCCTGTTGCTCCGGCAATATATAATGATGTAAAGAGCACGATGGGTTTGTGCCTCATAGTATTTTTTTAACCACAGAAAAAATCAGCCTGTCACAATAAATTCAATTCATGTATTTGAGACATTCTATCAAAATCGCCCTTATTATTGTTCCGGTCCTGCTATCCTTTTGCGCCAACAGGTCGACGATGGTGTATGTGCACAATAATCATGATATCCTCTCCGATTCCACTGCCACAGTTCTTTATATTCCACTGCAGCAAATCATAACCGAATACTTTGATAATACCAGAATTCACCCCGACACCCAGTTTGCCGACTCCTTTTTTCTGGAAGCGCTCAACGGCCTGGTACCTTTTGAGCTTGGAAAGCATTTTCAAATCCACCAGTCGGATTCACTCGGCGATTCCATCGGAAAATTGTTTGAAAAACGGGCATCCTTTTTAAAAAACGATACGACCCATTTCGACAGCATCTCCTTTTACATATATCAGCTTACGAAAAAGTACAAAGTCGACCTTGTCGCCTTTCCCTACTCATGCTGTATCCAGCACCGGGTGGCACAACCCAGAGGATGGCGTAATGATAAATACGGTGAAGGCCATTATTCCCGTCCGGTTTCCTACGCGGCCCAAACAAAATTTCACCTTCAAATCTGGGACAATAGAGGGAACCTTCTCTTCGAACGAATCGGTGCAAATACCACGAAACGACCGATTCTCTATTCAATTTTCAAAAGGGAGCAGGGTGATAAGGATATCAACGAATTCGCCCGGCGGTTCTATGCTCCCCCCCTGGTGCGCTCGCTTTACAAATCAGCATCGTCATCGATGATTTTCAGGTGGTAGAAAAGCCTAAAGATGAATCGGGGTATTAAAAAAACGTCAGGCCCCGGCTTTAACCGGTGCGCTCTTATTTTTCCTGATTAAAGTTTTTCCGGTAGACATTCCAGGTGCTTTCGATAATCGATTCGACATCGCTGTACCGGGCTTTCCATCCGAGCAGTTCGAATGCTTTTTGTGATGAAGCGATCAGTTTTTCGGGATCGCCCGGTCTGCGGGCGACAACATTTGCCGGCACCGGTGTTCCGGTGATTTTCCGGGCGACATCGACCATGGTCTTGACACTGACACCGGTTTCACTGCCGAGATTAACGATTAGATTATTGGCCTTTTCCGTGATATACTCCAGGGCCTTTACATGAGCATGAGCAAGATCGCTGACGTGAATATAATCACGAATACAGGTGCCGTCCCCGGTGGAATAATCATCACCAAAAATCTGAAGCTCTTTTCGCAGACCGACCGCCACCTCCATGATAATCGGAAGAAGATTCGCCGGGTTCTTTTCCAGCCCGGTTATTCTTCCCTTATGATCGTACCCTGTCGCATTAAAATAGCGAAGCGCGGCATAATGCATTCCTTTCAAGCGGGAATACCACTCGAGCATCCGTTCGATTTCCAATTTGGTGTAGCCGTAAAAGTTCTCCGGCATAACCGGATGATTTTCATCCACGGGAAGATATTGCTGGTCTCCATAGACGGCCGCGGAAGAAGAGAACACGATATTGTTTACCCCCCTTGCCATAGCGGCATTTAACAACGAAACAGTCCCACTGATATTATTTGTTGCATATTTTTCCGGCACAATCATGGATTCACCGGCAGCCTTGAACGCCGCCAGATGAATGAGGCCGTCAAAACCCTGTTTCATCGTGGAGCACAGAAGGTCATAATCGAGAATATCGCCTTCAACAAAGGCAGCATCATCAAACAGATTTTCCCGGCAACCGAGACTGAGATTATCATAGACGGTAACGGTATGGCCGGAATCCAAAAATGCCCGGGCGACATGACTTCCGATATAACCAGCACCACCAACAACCAGAACATTCATCGTTTTTGCCTTTCTTTTCAGGAATTTTTGCCCCGGGTCTTGCTATTTTTTCTTTGTCAGCGCTGCGCGCAGGGCTTCACCGAATTCCGATGAGGATTTTGAAGACGCCGCGGGCCTTTTCTTCTGCTCTTTCATAAATTTTTCCATTTCTTGGGCATTCTCTTCAGTATGTTCGATTCCATAGGACAGTGATATCCGCCGCCGTTCCAGATCGATGCTTTGGATACGCACCTCAATTTCATCGCCTACCTTGATCGATCCTTTTTTATTCGCCCCGATATTACTGTTCGGCAACAAGCCGGTAATCTCTTCGGTCAAATCGATGAAATATCCGTATTTTGTCCGGCTTGCAACAGTACCCTTTGCAATACTCCCCACAGGAAACTGGACGGTAATATTTTTCCAGGGATCTGAATCCACATCCTTGAGTGTCAGGGATATCTCTCTCTTATTTTCATCAATCCTCAAAACGGTTACTTTTACCTGCTGTCCCTCCGAAAGGACATCTTTAGGATGTCGCACCCGTTTACCCCACGCCATTTCCGAGACATGCACCAGTCCCTCAATACCGGGCGTCAGTTTTACAAAGGCGCCAAAATCGGTCAGGCGGGTGACTTCTCCATGGACCTGCGAACCGACAGAATATGTTTTTGCAACCTGTTCCCAGGGATTTTCCTGCACCTGTTTGATTGAAAGTGATATTTTCGTATCCTGAAGCCGTTTCTTTTTCTCAACACCCAGGATAACACATTCGATTTTCTGTCCGGGAACGAATGATTCCTCGAGTTTCTCTGCCCGGTCCCACGAAACTTCGGAAATATGAACAAGCCCTTCAGCAGGACCAAGATCTACGAAGAGCCCGAACTTTGTTATGCGCGTAATCGTTCCGGTATAGACGGTCCCGGTTCCTGCATCGGCAGCGAGTTTATCGAGCGCCTTTTCAAGGTCCTGTTCAAGAAGCGGTATTCTCGAGACAACAATATTCCGGCCACCTTCGGTAATCTGTGTGATAACAAAAGACATTGTTTTTCCTAAATAGGAATTAACGTCCTCAACATATTTGACATCGATCCGGGAAACAGGGCAGAACGCACGCTTTCCCATAATCTTAACATTCAAGCCGCCTTTATTGACGCCGGTGACCTTCCCCTGGACCGGCATTCTTGAATTCATCGCATTTCTCAGATCCGCGATGCTGCCGCTATAACCGGCAAGAGAACGACTGACAACAATCTCTCCCTCACTGTCGGAGATAATATATCCTTCAATCGTATCTCCTTCCTTGACCGGCACTTCGCCACTCTCGTCTTTCAATTCATCCACCTTCATGACCGCATCATTTTTAGCGCCGATGTCCAGAAATGCATATTCACTTCCGAGTTTGATCACCGGACCGGAGACTTTGTCACCCTTTGAAAAAGTTTTTGCCGTGGATTTCCTGTCTTGCTTCTCAATAAGATCCATCAGGTCCTGCTGGGGACTCTGCTTCTCTTTGCCTTCATCAAAAAAATCATCGTGTTTCTTTTCATTCATAATTTCGTCCTCGCTAATTTATAACTCAAGTAACTTTGCTATATTTTCTGGAAGTAAAAATGCTCCGGAATGCACCTTTTCGTTATAATAGCAACATGTACCGGCAAGTGCATTATATCGTTCACGATTGAATCCGGAAACAGCAACATTATCGCCGGCGCCAATAACAAAACTGCATATTCCTCCCGGGAATGACGGCGCCATACAAAGATAGGGTTGTGATACCGTAAAGTATGATGCGATATTGCGGGCGGCCTGTCTGAAAAAATCCCCGCGGCGTACGGGAGAATCGGTCTGAAACACCGCGACACCCTTTTTATTAAGCCGTTCTGCGGCAACCGCAAAGAATGAGGCAGTCTCGAGCGATTGCACCGGTCCGCCGGGATCATAAGAATCGACAATTATTATATCGTACTTCTCATCCGAATTGTTTAAATAATCGAACCCGTCACGAACAATGATTTCGGTCCTGGCGTCGGAAAATCCCTCGGCCAAACCTGGAAAATACTGTGCAACCGTCTCCTTTACCTGCTCGTCGATTTCAACAACCGTCGCTTTTTTAACACAATCATGTTTCAGGACTTCCCGCAAACAACCACCGTCACCGCCGCCGATAATACATACGTTCTCCGGTGACGAATGCATAAGCATGGCCGGATGGGTAATCATTTCGTGATAAATACCCTCATCCTTTTCGGTAAGAACAATAACCCCGCCGAGAACGAGTATCCGGCCGAATGCATAGGTATCGAATACCTCGATTTTCTGGAACGGACTTGCGGAACAGGATACCGCCTGACGGGTTTTAATTCTCAATCCGGCGGTACCGTCAACAAGATTTTCCAGCCAGATCGATGTTCCCTCCGACTGTTGATAGTTCATTTCAGTACTCATAAAGATTTCTCTCTACCTCTTCAGTCTATCACGACAACTTTCGCTTTTGGAAAGCCGTTAAAATTCGATGCGCTTGCATTTGTATATGCCCCCATCGACTCGAAAAGCAGAATGTCGCCGATTTCAAGTTCCGGAAGCGGAATGTTTTCGTAGATAACATCAATCGAATCACAGGTCGGTCCTGCAAGTGTCGAGCTAAACCGTTCTCCTTCCCGGGGAACAATCATGGGGTAATCGGCATGGTCGTATATCTTCCCGGAAAACGAACCATACACACCATCGTCAAGATAATACCACCACACCCCGTTACGCAATGACTTGCCGATAATGCTTGTTGCAAGCGTCATGGACGTACCGCTGATATACCGGCCGGGCTCGGCGATTATCCGGTATCCTGCAAAATATCGCTCCAGATACTCGTTAACCGGGAGACAGAACTTTGTCAGAGGAACCGCACTGGTTACATAATCGATGGGAAACCCTCCTCCAATATCGATAATCTTAAGGACAATACCGGCTAAGGCCGCCTTGCGGCATATGTCCCTGCAATATTCGAGGGCTTCATTGAATTTGAGCGAATTTTCGTTCTGGGAACCAACATGAAAACAGATCCCTTCAACCATCAGCCCCCTCTCATGAGCAGCTTTAATGAGATCAAAGGCCGCTTCCGGCTCAACACCGAATTTATGAGAGAGGTTTACCACACATCCGGGATTCTGGATACTCAATCGGATCAGCACTTTCAGCGTATCTTTATAAGGGACCAGCTTTTTGAGTTCATACTCATTATCGGCCACAAACAGCGAAATCCCGAAATCCAGGGCATTTTTAATTTCACGATCGGTTTTTACCGGATGCGTATGAAGACATCGCGCGCCGGTAATTCCGGCAGCTTGGACATCTTCAATTTCACCGCTGGTACAGACATCAAAGAACATATTCTCCTCTGCCAACACCGTGAGTATTTCGGGAATCGAATTTGATTTTACCGCATAATAAATATCGACTCCCGGAAGCACCGAATGAAGAGCATCACAATTCGCTTTCAGTCGGTTTTTCGACAAAAAGAGTACCGGTGTCTCATGATGTAACGCGAGGTCCCGAAGCTGCTTATAATCCATACGTACCGTTACCGTCGTTTTTGCAGGAAAAATCTGCCGGATACCTCCCCGAAACAGAATCAAATATGACTGTCGGGGAAATCCGGTTTGCTGTCAGTAATGATCGGCGCCCGTGTTTTAAGTATATCTTCGATATAAGGATAGGCCGCCAGCATAGCATGATGAGTCGCTCCGGTATAGACCTTATTATTGGTAATACCATACGTCTCAAGCCTTCTGTTTATTACCGCTGCCTTTGTCTTCGAAATATCGGTTTCATCGGAACAAACAGCGATTGACCACAATACAGCATACATCTGTATATAAATATATACGATATTAACATGAGTAAACACTTTACCTAATGTTTTATTTATGCAATTAAATGCTACCGGGCGGGTTATCGGCGACTCGGAATGCATAACGAAAACCCCCCGGGGATTCTTGAGCGATCGTTTCACCGCCTGGAAAAATTCTTTGGTATAGAGCATTTTTGACGGTCCGAAGGGATCAGTCATATCCATAATGACCCCATCAAATTCCTTATTCCTTTTTTCAACAAACGCACGGCCGTCGGTGAAATTCATCCGTACCCGGGGCTGGTCAAAGGAATTCTTGTTCATTGAAGAGAGATACTTTTTGGAAAAATTGACTACATCACTATCCAGTTCCGCAAAATGAATTTTCCGTACCGTTGGATATTTTAAAACCTCTTTAAGTATACCACCGTCACCGCCACCGATAACGAGAATATCCTGCGGCTTGGGATGGCAACACAGCGCCGGATGTACCATCGGTTCATGGTATTGATAATCATTTTTCTCTGCAACCTGCGTAATATTATCCAGCAACAGTACCTTACCGAATTCGGGGGTATCGACAAGTTCAATATCCTGAAATGCGGTCTTTCCACGGTAAAGGGTCTCATTTATTGTATAATAAAATCCGAAATTGTCGTTAAGCTGCTCATGAAATACCCTTTTCTCATCTTTTTTCCGAGTCATACCGCATACCTTTCAGTCTTGGTGAATATTCTGGCACTCAAATATTTCCTGAATTTCTTTTTTGAGAAGTTTTCTTACCTTGGCCTTGGTTGCAGATGAAAGATTTTCACTGTCCGGCCCGAAAAGGTAATCATTAAGCTTGAATCGTTTTGCCATCATCTTTGTATGGAAAATATTATCCGAAACAATATTAATATCATAGGCGATATACCGGGAAAGTATTTCATCGGAGACATATTCCTGGATTGAGGTGATATCATGATCGATATATAGTTTTCTGCCCCTTACATCACGGGTAAATCCGCGGACTTTATAATCCATCAGAACAATATCCGATTCAAAACTGTCAATAAGAAAATCGAGGGCGCGCAAAGGAGAAATCATTCCACACGTCGAAACATCGACATCAACCCTGAAGGTGGAAATTCCCGTGTAGGAATTGGTTTCGGGATAGGTGTGAATCGCTATATGACTTTTATCAAGATGGGCGGTTGCGGAACCGGCGCCGGAAGGAATTAATCCTTCTTCGTTGATCAAAACAGTAACGCTGGCGCCCAGGGGATCGTAGTCCTGGGTAGACATATTGATAATTTTTGCCTGGATTATGCGGGAGACTTCCTCGACAATCGACTGGAGCTTTTTGGAATTATACGCTTCATCGATATAATTCATGTAATCTTCCTGAGACGCCTTGGAACGGGCATAACATATATCATATATATTAAAGCTCAATGATTTTGTCAGGTTATTGAACCCTTCAAGTTTGATCTTTTTACCGCGACAACGGTTGATCATGGCCACCTCCCTTCATCGTGCAGTTCCTTTGATAGCGTTTAAGAGGCTACAATTCATTTACGTATAAGGGCTTATAACCTTTATACTTTTTTGAAATATAGTTGATAAGAATAACTTCCGTTTTTATATCAGGCTGTATATTGATAAACATACGATCCGCAAACAGCCGGCTCATATGAATACCCCTTCCGGAATCATCCATAATTCCTTCTCCTGCCGTATGACGGTCTATTCTTTCCAATACCGTCTCTTTTTTCAGTTTCCCAAGGTTATCACTGACTGAAACACCATATTTTTCGGAATCGAATCCGTATTCTATTGCAACAAATTCGTGCGGCTCGAGTTCAACTTCGGTGAACTCTCTATATTTTTGCGATCCATCGGGACATCGGGGGGCATGGTAAATCGCATTAGTAATTGCTTCATCCAGCAACAATTTCATATCCGATGCCCTCTCAAACCTGAGGGAAAGCAGATCGACAATCGATTCTCTTATCTGACGGGATTCGCGGGAAGATTTGATAGTACTGGAGTTGATCTCTGCGCCTGAAAGAAGATAGCGGGATAAACCGAATATATTTCCGGTCAGGATTCCATCAACCATCGTGAAGAGTTCCGTGAAATTAAATGGAACCGTTTTTGGCATGATACTCGATATGTTGAATTTTTTGGCAATATTAATGTAGCTGTCGATGCTGTATGCGGTTATTAAAATGGTGTGAATCTGTGGCCAGGCTTCTTTGATCTGCTGCAGAAGTTCGGGACCTTTTATGCCGGGCATGTTAATATCGGAAATAACCATATCAAAGGATTCATTTCTGCACCGTTCCAGGGCCTCTTCACCGCTATGAGCAACAGCGACATTATACTTCAACTTGAAAAAGTCTTGCATCATGGTACAGAAATTTTTGCTGTCATCGACAATCAGAATTTTATGCATGGTTATTCTTTAATTCACCCGGGGTTTTTCAGTTTTCCTGAAGCAATCTGCATTCTACGAATCTTGTTACTAATAATTGTGAGGCCAGAAAATACAAAAAATCCAGTTAGAATCCCAAATAAAGCTCCTGCTAAAACATCCAGAGGGTAATGAACGCCCACATATATCCTCGAAAAACCAATCAATGAGGCAAAAAGAAAAAACCAGATCCACCGTCGAGGATAAAACATTGTAAGAAGCATTGCCTGGGTAAACATATTCATGGCATGGGCCGAGGGGAACGATGGTGAGCGCTTGTTTCCCATCAAAAAACGCCCTCCTTCAAGAAGCACCTCGGGATGGCATGGCCTGGGACGATCGAACAATGGCTTAAGAATCCTGCAGCATACCGGATCGGATATCGCAACCGCAATGAGCATGGCCCCGATAACCAGAAGAGCCTTCTTTTTTTCAAAGCGAATGAAAAAAATTGCGGCAACAATCGCCGGAATTATCCAGAATTCTTCATTGGTAATAATCGGAAAAATGACATCAAAAACAGGATTGGCAATAGTACTGTTGAAAAAAAGAAAAAGAGTACGGTCGATATAGAGAAAGAAATCAAGCATAATTACGGATGTTTAAAATACATAATAGCCGGTGTAGCCGGACCACCCTCTTTTATAAAAGGGGTAAAAAACCTCACTCACCGCTTACTTCCTGAGCTTCGGAAAAACCGGCCCCACAGGATAAACAGGATCGAAGATTATCGAATTAGTTTTCGTGAAGGTCACAGGAGTATTCACCGACCATTTGCCCTCGCTGTCCCTGACTCTGAAATAGAGGGTATCGGTCCCTGTCCAGGTTGTGGAATCGATACTCGTATCAGTTCGGTAGGCAATGCGTATTTTGCCGGTAAAGTAACTAAAATACAAGCAGGATCCGCCAAAATCTCCTTTTTGAGGAATACACTGCAATGCAAAAACAGAGTCGACTTCAAAAACATCGCCCTTCGTGTAGCTCCATTCAAGCTCAGATGGAAGATCTTCGGGGTCAAAAGTTGAAGAATCGAGATAAATTGAATCAAACTCCGAATCGATATACACCGATTGATCATCGATCCTCACAACCGGAGCATCATTGATACCCTCAACGGTAAAGGTTATCGCTTTGTTGTCCGAGAGCAGGGCGGGTGAAGTGACCGTGAAAAAGATTGCTTCACTTTCATTCCATTCGGAATCGGCAACCGTAAACCGGATTTTTCGCAGGACGGAATCAATGTGATGTTCAACTCCCGATGTGGAATCCTGCTCGGTAATCGACCAGGTAAGATCATCAACACTATACCCGGAAAGCGGATCGATTGAAACGCAGGAATCGAGAAACAGAGTATCGAAAGTACCGTTTTCGGTAATTGTCTGATTTTGCAAGCGGGCCGTATTGATTTGTGGTGGATACGTCACCGCACCTTCATACTCAATCCGAACCGACAGGCTTTCGATGTTCCCGGCCCGGTCCCAGGCATATACCTTATAATCGAAGCTGCCTGAATCGAGGGAAGAAATTTTAATAAATGCCGAATCACCCTCCAGAATCATGCGTTCGTCCTCCAGTTTCACCGAATCAACAGGGGAATCATCCATAACCCTCACCAACAGGCTACAGGGAAGTTCCTCAATCAGCGTATCGTTTGCAGAAGGCTCGATACCGACAAAAGAAAGCTGCGGAGGAATCGTATCGATTACCGCCACCGTACACCGGGCAATCTCACTCCACTGACTGTCTTCATCCATAACTGCAGCCTGGACCGTAAAAGTATCCATCCGGCTCCCGTCAACAGACCGGACCACCGTATCTCTTTCCCTTCTATCAAGAGAAAAGAGACCCTCAAGAGAATCGGACGAATCGATCCATGTTGTATAACTCCACAAATTGCCGTCGGGATCGGATACCAAAAAAGCGACATCAACACTTCCGGTAAGGTTTACAGTATAAAAAGTCGACTCCGGTTCCACAATTGGAGACATACGATAACCGGTATGAGTTTGTATCTGCTGCTTTTCGGTCCCGTCGTAGTTATAAATTGTGACTTTCAGGAAAAATTCTCCCTCATATTCCACAGGAAACGTAAAGGTGACCGGAGAATCCGACACTTTACCCCGAGCGATTACGGCATGCGCTTCATTATACAGCAGCACCGCCTCAAAGCTGTCGACCAGTTCGGGCGAGGATACCGCAAGCGTACACGCATATTCCTCAAAAATGGCCAGAGAATCTTTTGTTAAGGAAAAAGAGATAATTGACGGTGAATTATCCGAAATGGCTGTGACTGTTTTTGAGAGGCTGTCCCACTGGACCCAGGTTGAATCACCTTCTTCCATCTGCTTTGATAGGTAAACCGTATACCGGTATTTTCCGGGCAAGGGCAATACCGTTGAAAATTGTATATGTTCGGTATTTACAGCCCCCTCGGCCAGGAGGGTATCATAAAAATTGTTGTGTATTCGCCGAACAATAAAACTGTCGATACAATCGGGAAAGTACACCGCAGCCGTGCATACACGGCTCTGTTCGGAAACCGGCATCGAATCCGAAAGGATAGTCAAAAATCCGCTTTCATCAAAACCGGCAACATCCTTGCCGTACCCATAAAATTCAAAAACAATCGAATCACGGGAGGCGTCGCCCTTTATGATTACTACCTGAAGCTCGTATTCTCCCGACTGATTTACCAAAAGAGGAAACACGAATTGATTGTCGGCAACGGCACCCGCCGCAAGTAACGATGTACCCGTGTCATTAAACATCCGTCGCACCAGAAAGCTATCGATAAGATCCGGAAGAATGACTGCAACCGTGCATTGATAAGAGTTTTCGGTAGCGAGAGAATCGGGAAGTGAAATCAGCGAATTATCAGTGTCGATCTGAGCATTTCTGTGCTGCTCGTATGGAGCTTTGGGTGATGCGCACGTTGTTACCAGGGCGAGAGAGCACACCAGACACCACAACAATACAGTTCCTGTTTGATCTTTTTTCATGGCTTCCATCCTTACTTGAGCTATAAATACTTGTGCCTAAAAGTAAATTTGCCTGTTTACAGGGAGCAGGCCTCAAACACATTCAACCCATCGATCATCCCTGCCCTTCTTCTTTGGAGCTCCCTACCCGTAAATGGTACGAAAGGTCCACTCCGAACTCGAAACCTTTATGTTTTTCCTCGCCGGTTTTCCTGACCGGAAAGGCACAAAAAAGGTTTCCCTCAAACATCCTGTCGAGAAAAGTCCCGCCCAGTCCGAAGCTGAAACGGGAAATTGTATTCTCCTTGACCCATCCGAACAGTGGATCAAAATAGAGATAGCGATGATATTGTGAGAGGGGAGAAACCCGGGTGTTGACCAGACCGAATTCTTCGGACCGATAGGTGTTGAAGCGATCGTTTTCTTTCTGAAATAAATAACCGAGACGGGCAAAGATCTCGATTGACCGGGGAATATTCAGAAAGGGAACGGCGTGAATGTTTCCAAGAATACCGGCGCTGATCCGCGGATACCCGCTCCTTTTATCCGTCGAATCGGGCCAGGCATCCCCGTAAGCCAGCTTTAAATTTTTAAAGGAATATTCAAAATGGAAACGGCCGTATTCTTTGAGTTCCACGCCGCCGCCGATACCAAAATTGAAGGATGAGTATTTCCAGGTGGTATCGGTCCTTTCCCGTCCCCGTTTCCAGGGCAAATCATTCTCATCGTCGGGCTCATATTGCTGCAATTCATTTCTCCAGTAACCGAATAAAAAAGAAGGGCGAAAGATAAACCGGCTTTTTTCCACCAAAACCAGGGTTTGCCACTTCCAGAAAAGACTATCGCCCCTGATGGGATCTTCATCGCCGTCTTCCCTGATACCAATGCCCCGGACTTTTGTGACATAAATAAAGTCCGAGCTCGCTTTACTGAAGACAAAGTTGCTGTGCACGGGGAAATTATCGGCGCCGAAATCGATATTTCCACCGATGCTTGGTATGGGCCCGCTCCAGTATCGGTCTTCATTACGAGCACGCTCGTTATCCAAGTCATTCAACGTATCGAGATACCCAGAGGCGCTCCCCTTGAATCCGATCCTCAACAGATCGTGCAACTGAAAACCGATATGCAACCCGAGGTTCCGGAAACCCATAATTACTCGTTTGCTGTCGCCCCCCGCGATCTCCTCCTCTCCGTAAAAACCGTCGAAATTAGCCCCGATACGAAAGACGCCATTGGTCGTTCCCCCTGCAAGAGCAACGCCGAATCGATGAAGCGGCAGTTTGTAGGAAGCCACAGAGTCGGGCAAAGATGGTGAATGGGGCAGCTCATACTGCCGGCCGTTATCTTTTACTTTCATACTATGGGGGATATACTGAAATTGTGCATAAAAAATGCCGGGTTTGCCCACCGTTACAAAAGGCAAGGCGAAGGAGTTTGATTTATACAGTAATGAGTCGGGATCATCATCAAGCACGAAATTGACCAGTCGATGTCCTGTCTCAAATTTCAGAAGTGTATTTCCCTTTTCCAAAAGCCCCAAGGGCGATCCCGCAAAATCATAACTGTTATACCCTTTAATGGCCGAAAAGGTAGGACATCCGGCGCCCAGACGAGCCGCGGAAGAATTTAGAGTCAATTTATCATCGGAAAAATCTGCAAAAATCACACATGCACACAAAAGCACCCAAAGGACACATCGCATGGAACTACTCCTTCATATAATTAGTGTATGAAAGCGATCAATCACTCCCAATACCATTATTAAATTATATTTTTGACTTCTCTATCTCATAATTATTTTTCACTCGCTCCTGTTTGGGATTATTTTAATGCCCCGATTTTCACATCAGCAATTAACCGGATGTTTAATCAGACATTTAGGTTCCTCTGCAAAACAGGCGTCATTGTCCCCGATCACCACCGGCAAATTTAACTCTTCCTGGTTTGTGGAACTCTCAGCCGACCGGTACGTTTTGCGCATTGCACCCCCGCGGGATTCTGTGTTTGTTTTTTATGAACGCCGGATGATGAAACAGGAACCCGCTATCCATAAGCTTCTGCGGGAAAAGACCTCCGTGCCCGTACCGGAAATTATCGCCTTTGATGAAACGCTTCAGATTATACCCAATGATTTCATTATCATGTCCCGCCTTCCGGGAACACCGCTTTCGCAATCATCCGGTGTAAAGAGCGAGCGAACGATGCACCAGGTGGGGGCCTGCCTTGCCCAGGTCCATGCACTGACCGCCGAAACCTATGGATATATCGGAGACCATCACCCCATGAAACCGCAACCAACCTGGCATGACGCATTTCAGGAAATGTGGAACCGGATGATCGATGATATTGTTGCAGTGGGGTATTACTCGGAACAAGAAGCCGATACACTCCGAACGCTTCTATCCACTCATGACGGCCTTTTTGATCGCCCGGTCCAGTCGAGCCTCTTACATATGGATATCTGGGCGCAAAATTTACTCGTCGAAAACACGGGGAATCTCACCGGCATTGTCGACTGGGACCGGGCCCTCTGGGGCGATCCCGAGATAGAATTTGCCGTATTGGACTACTGCGGCGTCTCGACGCCATCATTCTGGAAAGGCTATGGAAGAGAACGCGATCAGTCTCCCGAAGCCCAAATCCGAAATGCCTTTTATCTGCTCTATGAAATTCAGAAATATATCGTTATCAGGAGCGGAAGAAATAACGATCCCCAGTCTGCACGGGCGCATAAACGACAGGTGTTTGATATTGTGGAAAAGATGAGGTGAAAGGGAAAATTCGGGGCTCAGCGCTGTCCCCCCAAGTATGGGGGTGGGCGAAGCCCGGGGGTTGAGCTTTCAGGAGAAGCATTTTCATAGCTGGGTTCAAGGGGCGCCCAGCCCCTTCCAAAGGATTTTTTTCTCTATACACGAGCACCTCGGCTCCGGGTGTGGAATCTCTATCGGGAGAAGTTTATTTTAAAGCTCTGATAAAAATATTAATCTATATACTAAAAGGACTTTTATATGATTCCAAAGGAAGCGATCAAGAAAAATTTAAACAACTGCCTGGAAACAACCGAATTCCTCGATTTGCCCAACAGACGCAAGGGGAAAGTCCGGGACGCCTACGATCTTGGCGACAAGCTGGTGCTGATCACAACAGACCGCCAGAGCGCATTCGACCGTGTGCTGGCAAGTATTCCTTTCAAAGGACAGGTGCTTAATCAGGTAAGCGGTTTCTGGTTCGACACAACAAAAGACATCGTGGCCAACCACGTGCTCGATATCCCCGACCCCAATGTAACAATCGGAAAAAAATGTGAAGTATTGCCTATCGAATTCGTTATGCGGGGATATATTACCGGTTCTACCAGCACCTCGGCATGGACCCAGTATTCAAACGGAAATCGAAATATCTGCGGCAATGTTCTTCCCGACGGCATGGTGAAAAACCAGAAATTCGAAAGACCGATTCTTACTCCCACAACCAAAGCCGAAGACCACGATGAATCTATTTCGGCGGAGGAGATCGTTTCCCGCGATATTATTGATCAAAAAACCTGGGACCGCCTGTCGGAGATTGTCTTCGCCCTTTTCGAGCGAGGCTCACAGATTGCCGCAGAGCACGGCCTGATCCTGGTGGATACCAAGTATGAACTCGGTAAGGACACAAAGGGCGAAATAGTACTTATCGATGAGATCCATACCCCGGATTCTTCACGGTACTGGATTGCCGGTTCCTATGAGGAACGCTTTTCGCAGGGCAAAGAGCCCGAAAATATCGATAAAGAATTCCTTCGTCTCTGGTTTAAAGAACACTGCAATCCCTACGAAGACAACGTATTACCGCAAGCGCCGGAAGACCTTGTAATCGAATTGTCATCACGATATATTCAACTCTATGAAATGATCACCGGTCAATCTTTTGAAATTGACGAACAATTACCGATCGAAGACCGTCTGAAAAAGAATCTTCAGGGTATTTCGTAATTAAAGAATACAGACTATAAGGAGTAATTAATGGCAGACAGCAGAAACGATTTAATGACAACCATTGTCTCGCTCTGTAAGCGACGGGGATTCATATTCCAGTCGAGTGAAATATATGATGGTCTCAACAGTTGCTGGGATTATGGTCCTCTGGGCGTCGAATTAAAACGGAACGTTAAGGAATCCTGGTGGAAAGCCATGGTCACCACCCGGCGGGACATTGTAGGTCAGGATGCCTCCATACTTATGCATCCCAAAGTATGGCAGGCCTCCGGACACCTTCAAGGCTTTACCGACCCGCTTGTCGACTGCAAGAAGTGTCAATCCCGGTTCAGAGCCGACCATCTCGAAGACACTTCCCAATGCCCGAAATGCGGTGGCGAACTTACCGAATCGCGAAAATTCAATCTTATGTTCAAAACATTCATGGGCCCTGTTGAAGATCAGTCGGCCACGGTCTATCTTCGGCCAGAAACCGCACAGGGTATTTTTGTCAATTTTCTCAATGTCCAACAGGCCTCGAGAATGAAACTTCCCTTCGGTATCGCCCAGATAGGCAAAAGCTTCCGGAACGAAATTACCCCGGGCAATTTTACCTATCGAACGCGGGAATTCGAACAGATGGAGATGGAATTTTTCTGTTATCCTCAGAACGATGAGCAATGGTACGAATACTGGAAAAATGAACGATTCGACTGGTACCTTCGAAACGGCATTAAAAAAGAGAACCTTCGTCTGCGGGACCACGAAAAGGATGAGCTTGCCCACTATGCAAAAGCATGCGTTGATGTTGAATACAAGTTTCCCTTTGGATGGAATGAGCTTGAGGGTATCGCCAATCGTACCGATTTCGATCTTAAACGGCATTCGGAATTCAGCGGGAGAAGTCTGGCTTATTTTGATGAAGAATCCAAGCAGCATATTTTTCCCTATGTTATCGAACCCGCGGCCGGCGCCGACCGCGCCACACTCGCCTACCTTGTGGACGCCTATGATGTTGAAGGTGAAGGTAAAAACAAGCGGACCATCCTGCGGTTACATCCTTCCCTGGCGCCGATCAAAGTGGCGGTGTTACCGCTCGTTAAACGGGACGGCATGCCCGAAAAGGCCGAAAAGATTTACAACGAATTTCTGGATAACGGTGTCGCCACCTTCCTGGATATCAATCTTTCCATCGGCCGCCGCTATGCCCGTCAGGACGAAGCCGGCACCCCCTATTGCGTGACAGTCGATAGTCAGACCATAGAAGACGACACGGTGACGATTCGTAAACGGGATACCCGTGACCAGTTTCGTGTGGGCACCGATTCGGTTGTGGAAAAGATCCGCAAAGAAATGAAAGAAGCGGGGGCATAATGCTTAATGTCAATGTTGTCATGGGCGGCCCCTCGGCCGAGCATGAAGTATCTCTTGCAACCGGTTGGGAGGTCTATCGTTGTCTGGACAAGTCAAAATATGTTCCCCGGGCCGTGGTCATTTCCCATGCAACCGAATTTTTTATTGCCCCTGCAGGGACTGATATCTCCGATATCGCGATACTCTCCGCCCCTATGGAAAGCGAGATGTTTGAGGGACCCTATCTGCCCGATTCCTGCGCGCCGGTCTGGAAAAACTGCGACATGGCGTTTATAGCCCTTCACGGAGCATTTGGTGAAGACGGCATTTTTCAGGGATATCTCGACACCTTACATGTCCCCTATACCGGCTCCGGTGTCTTTGCCGGCGCAGTAGCCATGAATAAAATAGCAACGAAACACCTCTTTGAACAGCACGGGATTATGACACCTCCTTTTTCGATATACGGTAAATCAAATCCCGGCGCTACTGCCGAATCTATTGCCGATGAACGGGGTTTTCCCTGTTTTGTCAAATGTCCCCAGTCGGGGTCGAGTAGATTAATGGACAAAGCCGATGATATCGGGAGTCTCAGGGCGCTGCTGGATGAATACCGGAAGGAAGCGGATGATATTCTTGTCGAATCGGAAATCAGGGGCATTGAGATGTCGTGTCCCGTACTTGAAGACAGCAACGGAAATCCCCGGGCTCTTCAGCCGGTGGAAATCAGGCCTGTAAGCTCTGCTTTTTTCGATTTTGCGGCGAAGTATACCGATGAAGCCTGTGAAGAAATCGTTCCTGCCCCGCAACCCGCGGGCCTTGTCGAAGAAGTGCAAAAAACCGCGCTTCGGGCCCATACCCTGCTCGGTTGCAGCTGCCTATCCCGCACCGATATGATAGCAAACGATCAGGGACTTTTTGTTCTCGAATTAAATTCTCTTCCGGGGCTCACGCCTAATTCGCTTGCACCCAAATCATTTGCCTGCGAAGGCGGCTCTTATGCAGAACTGCTGGATATCATCATACAACGCTCTTTAACTCTGCGGAAACGGTCATGAACTGGATACTCGGAATCGATACGTCATCCACCGAACTGGGAATAGGCCTTGCAAACAACGGCCGGTGTATCGCGGGTTTTTCGCGGTATGTACGATATTCACATGCAGAACTTATTGCCGAAGGAATCGAATTTATCCTGAAAACAGCTAAAATCGGGCCTGCCGATATCGATACAATTGCCATTGCTACCGGTCCGGGTTCTTTTACCGGCCTCCGTATCGGTATTGCATTCGTTAAAGGGTTTTGTCTGGAACCCCCGGTTCGAATATTGCCGGTGTCATCCCTTGAAAGTGTCGCCATCGGATCGAATATCCATCACCAGCCCATTGTTATCGCCTTCGATGCCCGTCGAGATACGATATTCTGGGCCCGTTTCCATTCGAACGGCCACAGGATTCTACGAAAAACCGAGGACGCCTGTGCTCCTGCAAAGGAATTTCAATCCATTGTATCGAAGGAGGATATTGTTATCACCGATACATTAGGGTACACTAAGAGCAGTGTGTTCGATTTTTTAAAAGAAAGGCCGCAGGCCTATTCGATCGACCAGTATCCGGTGCAACGCGGTCTGGCCTGTGCCAGAAAGGGCATGCAGTCATGTGACAACGAGAGCTGGATATCGGTCGAAGAGCTGACACCCCGTTATCTTTCAAAGGCATATGCCGAAGCATAACAATTCTTTTTAAGGTTTCACCTATGCAGAACCTTCTTCTCTTTCTCCCCTGGATCATACTTCTTTTATTTTGCGGCGGTGTCTTTATTTTTTACAAAAGATACCCGATGCACCTTATTGTGAAGAGCAAAACTCATCTCCAGACCACGTTCGACTCAATCGACGATCCACTTTCAATAATCGATAAGGATTATACGCTCATCCGTGTCAATAAATCATACGCATCACTGGTGGGATACAATTTTAAACAGGCACTTGGACAGAAATGCTATCATGTTCTTCGCAAAAGAAATGAACCATGCCTTGACTGTAAAATGAAGCGGGTGCTGGGCTATAAGAACAAGCAAATTACCGAACGCTCACCCCATCCGGTTCATCCTAACGACGGCGTCATTTCAATAACTTTTTATCCATTTAACGATACAAAGGGCTCCGACAATGCCGTTGTCGAGCATATCCGTGATATTACCGAGCTTGAACGGCTGAAAGGCCATCTCGAGGAACAAAATGCTGTTCTTGCCCAGGCCACCGACAAACTCAGAAAGGCTAACGATCATACCAGAGAAGAACTCGACCTGGCCCGTCAAATACAACTCGGAATCATGCCCCGACATATTCCCGAAATACCCGGTCTGAAAATTGCCGCAACTTACCATCCGGTGGAAAGCGTGGGCGGCGACCTCTATGATTTTATCTCCTTTTCGGACTCAAAACTGGGCGTTTTTATCGGCGATGCATCCGGTCATGGCCTGGCGTCGTCGTTTATCGGTACCATTTCAAAAATCGTGCTTTATAATCATACCAAACAGGAGATGCCGGCAAGTGGCCTGTTTGATCGTATGAACAAAGATCTGCTGCATAATATCCACACCGGCCATTATGTAACTAGTTTCTGGGGAGTTATCGATCTTACCGACAACTCCATAACCTACGCCCGGGCAGGGCATCCTAAACCGGTTGTAATCAGCGAACAGCAGGATCTCAACATCCTTTCGGCTTCAGGAACCTTTTTAGGCATTATCGATAATCCAGAATATGAGCAAAACACTTACCATTTCCAGAAAGGCGACCGCCTGTACCTTTTCACTGATGGTATCTATGAAGTAATGGGAGAGCAGCAAGAACATAAAAAAGGTGTGCTTGGATATAAAAAATTCCAGGACATTCTTCTCTCATGCAATCAGTTGCCCTTTCCTAAAGTTATTCCAGGGATCGAGCAGCAATTATGCCAGTATATCTACGAGGATGATTATACCTTGATAGTCATCGAATTCACGCAGTAAGCCGGAGGAGATGCTGATTGCATCTCAAAGAAGTGGAGTAATGGAGGAGTGAAATGGATTACGATAATGGCTCTGAGCGCAAACCGCTTGATCAGGATGGTGGAAAGGAGTCCGGTACGGCCTTCCAGGCCACGTTTCATTCGGCGGAGCAATTATACGGGCAATGAAATAGGTATCGGATTTCTGCCTTCCTTCGACAAATGTTATTTTTCATAACCAATGAACATGCATTTCAGATATTGTATCTTTTTGTTTTTGCTTTCCCGTGTTTTTGCTGCGTCAGGCGCACCTGCAGATTCGCCGGATAACGCATTATCAGCGACCGCCGATTCAACAATCTCCGGCCAGGACTCCATAATCGGCGATCTATCTCCTGCGAAAACAGATTCCATCCAAAGTATTCAGACAGTCGAACAACCTGATACCACGGAGCCGGGCACCGACAGCACCTCGATAGCCCATGATTCGGTATCATCACCATCGGATACATCATTAAGAGAGGTTCAAGTCGATTCTTTGGAAAAAACGATTGAAACAATACCCGATACGATAGGGGAAAAATCGGCCTGGGAAGGAATCGATACCAGTTATAAGTTTTATTTCTCTCCCTACTGGGCCTTTGGCGCCGGATGGACCCTCGGAAGCTTCTCTGCCTTTGACATGTGGGAGAAGGGCCTGCCCCGGAATCTCGCCGACTTCGGGCTGGAGTCCGAAATTCCCCGGGCTCAGTTTGTTCCCTCCGCTCACGATACCGACACAACAAATATCTCCTATGAAATTCAGGAAAGCCCGAGCAACTATCATATTTATTTCCCCTTGATGTTCTCTGTTGCGACACTGACCGATACCACCAGTCGACTCAGATTTGAATCCTCATTCTTTTTTATCAGAAAATCACTTATCTCCTCATTGCAGGATGATTCACTCTCCAATCGTATCGATATCAAACACTCTCTTACCTATTTGTCGCTCTCTCTTGGAGCACAGTATAGTTTTGTAATACCCGAACAATATTTCAGGGTCAATGAAACAGAGCAGACAACATTCAATGCCGCATTTGCTGTTGCACCCTTAACCTATATACAAACCGGGACCTCTGCCAAAGCTGAAGGTTTACCTGACGGCTTATTTTCTCACTTAAAGAGCAGGGCTGTCACTCCCTTTTCATCCTTTGACGCCTTCGGTCTGGGGTTGTCCTGGAAAATCGGGATATCATCCTTACGGAGTTTTACCCCCTCTACCGGCATGAATATCGGTATCTATTATCTCGGCCACTGGTCCGGAATGTTTTACGGTGACGATTCGCGATTGAAAAGAGGAGATATCTATGCGGCAACTTCAAAGCCCGGGGATAATTTTTCCATGATAGCTCACCGGTTCGAAATCAGTGTCATGTTCCTGCGCGGCAAAAAGCCTCCGGCACAAGACAAATAATGTCAACTCATCACTGTGGGCAAAAATACAATGGGAATGAATAAGAAAACGGATATTCAGGCGGTATACTCTATCCTGGAAAGGGAATTTAAAAAACACCGGATGCCGGTGGTCGATCTGGTCCAGGCACAGACACGGGATCCGTTCAAAGTGCTGCTTTCGACCATTATCAGCGCCCGTACCAAGGATGAAACCACTACCGCAGCATCAAACAAACTCTTTTCGGTGGTCCATACGCCCGAAGATCTGGCAAAAATACCGGTTGGAAAGCTTGAGCAATTAATCTATCCGGTTGGATTTTATAAGAACAAGGCGCGCCACTTAAAAAAACTTCCCCGGGCGCTGAATGAACTCTACGGGGGCAAAGTCCCGGATACGGTTGAAGAACTCGTTCAGCTTCCCGGCGTAGGGCGAAAAACCGCCAATCTTGTGGTGGTTATCGGTTTCAATAAACCGGCGATATGCGTTGATGTTCATGTGCACCGGATCGTTAACCGTCTGGGATACCTGCAGACAAAAACCCCCTTTGAAACCGAAATGAAACTCAGAGAAATCCTTCCAAAAAAATTCTGGCTGGGCATTAACTCCTATCTTGTCTCTTTCGGACAACATCTGTGCCGGCCGATAAATCCCCGGTGCGATATTTGTCCGATATACACGTATTGCGAGAGGATAGGGGTGAAAACCAAATATACAAAGTAAGAAAAATAAGCAACTAACCACAACGAAACAACGATTCAAAATCTGAGATTGATTGTATGAAAAAGGCATCCTACTCTACCCCACTCGACGATAAAAAGGTTCGGTGCGAACTCTGTCCCCATCACTGCTTATTAACCGACGGCAAACGAGGTGTCTGCCTGACCCGGCAGAACAGGGACGGTATTCTTTATTCACTCAATTACTGCAGGCCTGTATCTCTGGCCGTTGATCCTGTCGAAAAGAAACCCTTGTATCACTTTTATCCCGGTTCTTCAATTTTCTCGACCGGACCAAATGGATGTACACTCAAATGCTCGTTCTGCCAGAATTTCGAGATTTCCCAGGATACCCTTCCTGTTCGGAAGTTTCCTGAAGATGCGATAATCGAAAAAGTCTGTTCCAGCAGCAGCATGGGTATCGCTTACACCTATTCAGAGCCCTTTATCTGGTTCGAGACAATCATGAATATCGGCGCTGAAATAAAGGCGCGGGGGTTGAAAAACGTCATGGTCACCAACGGTTTCATGGAGCAGAAACCGCTTGATGAGCTTTTGAATGTTGTCGACGCCATGAATATCGATATCAAATCAATGCGTCCGGAATTTTATACCCATCTCTGCAAAGGAAAACTTGAGCCCGTTCTGGCAAGTTGCGAAAAAGTCAAAAAGCATGCACATTTGGAAATTACCAATCTGGTCGTTACCGGCGAAAATGATACCGAAAAAGATTTTAGTGCACTGGCCCGGTATATTGCACAAAATCTGGGCAAGGATACGCCACTTCACCTGTCCCGGTATTTCCCACGATATAAAAGTAACAATCCGGCCACACCCGAAGAAACAGTTAAGACGGCATGGGAAATTGCAAAAGAGTATCTCAATTATGTTTTTATCGGCAATATGGAGTCTGGTGATTGCTCCAACACCAGGTGCCCATCATGCAACACTCTTCTGATCGATCGTAACGGATATTTTACTAAAATCCACGAAAAGCTTGGGGCAGCCACTGGGAACAAAAGGGCTTGTTGTCCGAAGTGCGGAGTTGATACGGGGATTATTCTTTAAAGAAGCCGTCTTCACTGTCGAGGCAATTGCATACTATCCGGCAGGGTAAAGTAAAATGTTGCCCCTTTGTCCGGTTTCGAATCGGCCCAGATTGTGCCGCCATGCCGTTGAATGATACGCATCACCGTGGTCAGACCGATTCCTGTACCGGGGAAAGCAGGATCGGTATGCAGTCGCTTGAAGGGCACAAATAATTTATCAGCGGCAGCCATATCAAACCCTTTGCCGTTATCCCGCACATAATAAACAATCATCTCTTCCATCCTGGTAACGCCGAACTCGATGCGGGCTTTATCGGTTTTGCTTGTGTATTTCCATGCATTGCCCAGAAGGTTTTCCAATGCAATTCGCATCAACCGCGAATCACATATCGCAACAACATCGCTTTGCACAACAAGTTCAATCTTTCTGTTGGGATTATTCGCCTGTAAATTAGCGTTGATAGTATGAACAAGATCACTCAAATTAACCTGCTCTTTGTGTAATTCACTCTGGCTGATTCGGGACAACTGCAGAAGATCTTCGATAAGCTCAGCCATGCGCTTTACAGACATACGTATCCGTGATAAAAACAGTTTGCCATCTTCATCGAGATATCTGCTGTATTCATCATTGAGAAGATCGCTGAATGTTTCAATCATATGCAGTGGCGACCGCAAATCATGGGATACCGAACGGGAAAATTCCGAAAGCTCCCTGTTCGCCTGTTCAAGCCGGCTGTTTGCGGTCTCCATCTCGACAGTCCGATCATGGACTTTTTGTTCCAGCCCGGCATGGGCTTCCCGTAGTTCATTTTCAGCAGTCCGTCGCTGCTCAATCTCTTTTTTTAATGCTTCATTAATTCGCTGGGTCTGATCTCTGGCTGTAGACAATGATGCGATAAGATCTTCCCGTTCAAAACGCAAGCGGTAAGAAGACAGGGTTGTCGCCCTGTTTGTAAACGCCGTAAAGCTTATCAGTATCCAGAAGAAAAGGAGCATGCCTCCCATTAAAACATTGACTGTACTGTTTACTGCAAAAAACAAAATGATCTGGGGAAGCAGAGCAGGAATCGTGAATGCCAGGTATGCCTTTCGAATAACACAAAACGTTCCTGCAGCTCCAGCAGCCATGCCGCCGAGAACATAGGCGATCAGAATACGATGGGCCTGCGATTCATGAAAAAAAAGAAAAAATGCCGCGCTTCCCCACACAATACCGGATACCAGCATACCGGAAATAAAGATCCGTGCCCAGAACCTGATATGCTTTCCATTGGAAATACTCCGATTCGCCGGGATTAAAAGAAATCCCCGGAGCAAAGTGAAACAAAGTAAAAGCATAAGCCAGGCTCCGAGAACCGGCAGCGGAACAATATATACATGCAGGGCGGCCACCATTGTGCCGTTAACAAAAGATGCAATCAGGCCCAGCGGCATGAGCGAATAGACCATTTTCACCTGCTCATTAAAAACACGCTCATTGTTGCCTTTACCTGCCATGCGCCGGCCCCGGTCGATAGTATATACACCAGTTTGAGTAAAAGCATTGCAATCGTCATGCCAATGCCCGCCCCTCTCCTTGTAAACCAGACACTATGACGATTATTCGGTTGCTTATGCAGAAACCACGAAAACGCAGGCATGCTGAGAGTATGAAAAGCGGTTCGAACAATAATCTGTTGGTATTCTTTAGTCTGATTACCGGAATCAACCTCGGGACGTCACCGAAATACGGTTTAAATCGTATGTAAACCCCGGATTAGCAAAGATATGTATTGTCCCTGTTAAGATTACCGCACATTTTTTCAACAGACCCCGAATACCCCCTGACACACCTCGACTATACCTAACGTTGAGTCAATCCCGAAAGTGAAATCGATTTTTGGGGAATTTGTTATTATTGAGACCTACCTAATTAATTGCCTGTTTTTCCGTCATTCCGGCGTAAGCCGGAATCCAGTCTTTCAATGACTCATTGACGCCGAAACAAGTCCGGCATGACGCGCTCTATCCATGCTGTTAATTATGTAGATTTCAATAGTCGGCATGCACAGGTGATTGTTACAGTTGTCATCATGACTTGGGACTATAGGGCATTGCATAGACCAAGCGCGAATAGACCATTAAATAAATTTGCAAAAAATATTTTGCAATGTAAATGTCTATACATTATTTTAGAGAAGTTTGTAAATATCAACGTATAAATTTTACTCTATATGTGATATATGGTTCTCATTTTTTAAATAATTTCAATCTTTCTTTCCATAATTAAATCAACAGGAGGCACGTTGTTGCAAAAAACTTTTATCAGACCGATAGCGTTGTTTCTGATCATTATGTATCCGGTGACAATACTTGCTTCGGATTGTACAAAGTCTAAATTAAAAGGCAAAGTGGAAGCTGCAAGGTCTCATAACAGTATTGTCTGGGGTGTAGCCGGTGTAGGCTCAGGTGTGCTTCTTGGTTTAATTGGAACCGGTGTTATAACAGGTGTTGCCGCTATCCCGAATCCGACTCCGAAATCATTGCCTGAAGATCCGGAAATTGATATTGACTGTTTCGCTAAAGGCTACGGCAGAAGAGCAAAAGGTAGAAATGTTTTAAGTGCATTAGGCGGAGGTGCTGTAGGAACACTTATAGCAGCAATAGTAATTTCATCACTGAACTAATAGGATATAACTATGAAATTGAATTTTCTATTATTTCTATTGATATTGATTTGTAGCCTTGCCGGTTGTACGCACAGGGTTAAAAGAATTGGCTATAATAGCGATACTCCAGTATCTACTGATTGTGATATTCTTATTAAGAAAAATTATAACTATTCGGAAAATGAAGTAAAAGTAGTTGGTAAGATCAAGCTTGGTGATACGGGCTTTTCGATAAAATGTGAAGAGAGTGATGCATTGAAGATTTTACGGCAAGAAGGATGTGCCGTTAATGCGGATGTCATAAATATTGTTGAAGAGAAAAGGGCCGACTTTTTAAGCTCCTGCTATCGAGTTACAGCAACTTTTCTCAAATTCAACCAAGCAACGCAGGCGTCACAAATTTCCAGCGATGAAAACTATTCGGAAGAAGAAATTGAAGATCGGGTTATATTGGATAAAGACCGAAAGAAAGGCATGATAATCGGTAGTATCGTTACAGGTCTTATTGCCGGACTCATAACAGGATTTCTGTTATAATTGAATTTCCCGACGTTATGGTTCATATCATGCCCGTGGAAAGACGCCCCCGGTTTATTGAACGAGTATTCGCTCCCCACACCAGCAGTTTCACCGCTCCCAGACCAAGCGCAACATTCATCACCCCGAACATGGGGACCAGCACAGTAGAAGACAACACCATACCGATGACGCCACCGAAAAGATCAACAGCATAGAGTATACCGGTTTCACTGTTTTTCCGGGTCACAAACTGGGCGCCGCACAAAAATCCTATGCCCCCGTGCAAAAGATAAAAGAGCAGTTGCGGAGCGGCCGTACACTTTGTCAACAGAGCCATCGATACAACCACATACACCGCAATAACTCCATCGGAATGGGGAAATTTCCGCACATAACTTCCCAGGGCAAATCCCAGGGTAAGTGCCAGGAGCAGCAGCGATATGCGTGAGTAGAGCGCTCCGTATCCTGCCTGGTAGAGCAAAAGAAGGGCCACCGAAAAGATACCGGCGGTAAACCCGCTCGATCCTACGGAAAGCATTTCGCCTTTTTTGGGAAAGAAAGCGACCCCAGCAATAATGACCAGGGCGAGGATTATCAAAAGCCCCCATACGGGAGCTTCGATCAGTTTCATCCACCGTTGAAGTCCTGCGATAAGAACAACAGGCTTGTCGATGGTGCTTATTGTTGCTTTCCCGGAAAATGTATTTGCACTTTCGATTCTTTCATCCGAAAGCGCGGGCATAATATAAGGACCCACAAATTGTGTTTGGACCATAAGCTCAGGACGAGCCTTTAAAGCGCTGTCCGAAGCCATAAAGGTATATCCCTCACCGGGAAAAATCAGGACCCGATTAAATACTTCATTCAGGGTCGAGTGAAGAACGTGCACGATTTCCTGCTCCGGCCTGTTAAGATAATTACTGCTGAGGGAAAGGCTGAACGAAAAGACTCCGGAATCACTGAGGAGCGATTTCATTCGGGTAAAATAGGATTGTGTATAAAATCTGCTGCTCCCCATGGTCTCCGGCATGCCCGCTGCCATAAGAATCACATCATATTTTCCTCCGGCCGCATGAGATTCCGGTGAAGTAACAATACTTCCTTTACGTGCAAGGAGCCGTTCGGTTTCAATTATGTCCACCTCACTTTGATTGTAGGCCTTCAGTTCATCATAATGCCCTTTATCGAAAATAACCAGCACCCGGCGAGCGTGCTCCCTCTGCGCCATGGGAATATGCACTGCCTGCTCGATAAAGGCGTCATCGGCAGAAGAGCGGTACAGTGTATTGTTGAGCAGCCATGCAGTATCGCCGTGCTGCTCGGTAAGGACAACCTCGCCCTCCCTGCCGCAGGATATCCTCGTAACGGGGACATCATATTTCCATTCCTGTGATATACTATCAAACAGGGCAATACAAACAAAGGCGCCGCCAATGATTGCAAACAGCCACGGTTTCTTTTTGCAGAGCCATAAAACCGGAACAAGAAGTGCGATAAGGATCAGGGCATTTTTCCAGAAAAGGACAACCCCCAGAAAAACGATCAACGAGCCGGCGATGTTGCCCATGTTTTCGTATCGATAAAGATGCGGTGCGGTATGCCGGGCCTGCGAAAGGCGGCCGAAAACATAACCATTAACAAAGGCAAATGGCCCCTGACTTACGGAGAGAATACCCAGTGAAGCAAGGGGTGAAATAATTTCTCCCGGCGAGAAAAGAAGCCTTCCGGCGCGCAGCAGGAGAATACCGCCAACAGCAGCCCAGACATAAACAGTCACGACACCCCAGGTATCCCATTTTGGCGATTTGGCGCCGATAAAACTGCCGATACCTGAACAGAGAAGCCAGGTCGAAAGCACCAGACCGAGGATCAGCTCATTGCCGTAAAATACGGCCAGTGCCTCCCGTATAAAAAGGCACTGAACTCCGATACTGCAGAAGCCGGTAACAAAAATAAAAGAGTGGGGATGAGCGCTATTCCTCAAAATGAATCGCACGATACCGCTTTACCTCCGCCGTTTTCCATCCATCCGACGGCATGCCGGCTTTGCGGGAAAGATATTCAAGGAAGGTCTTTTTATCCGGGATCTGCTCCCATACCTGAGGAAGGTAGGTTGACTGATGCCCCCCCTTGTTCAGTATTATGCCATCCTTGCCGGCGACGATTTTATTAAGGAGCTCACTTGGATCATTGTAGGACACAGGGTCCGGCCTTGTCAATACAGAAACTTCTACCTTGATTTCGTCGAGCTCCTCCGGGCGGACCGGTCGAAAGCGATGGTCCCTCAGTGCGGCATTTTTTGCATTGTCAATTATTGCCTCATACAACGGTTTAATGCCTTCAATATAACCGATACAGCCACGAAGTTCGCCATGCTTATGGAGGGTTACAAAGCAACCAACATCCTGCTTCGCTACGTCGGGAATATCGGACGGCTCGGGGGGCGGCGCACCCTTAACTGCGGCTTCAAATGCTCTCCGGGCCAGATTGAGCAGAAATGCTTTATCACCGCCATCCAGCTCTTTAACGATAGACTCATTTTCTCTTTTTTCTTTGTCTTCGGACGTTCCACCGTTTTCATCCTTTTTTACAAAGACGATTGAAGCATATCCGACGGTATACCCGCTTTCCGGAGCATTGACAATCTCCTGCGAATTGCGGGCATCAAGCACTATCGGTTTCAAACCAAGGTGCTTTGAGAGATAGAGCAGCACCCGTATCGGCGTTTCACCGCAGGCCTCAATAAAGCCGTTCGGATCCTGATCCATAATTGTTTCGATCGACCGCTTATCCAGCTTTTTGCATTGATCTGCACTATTGACATGGGCGAAGTCCGACGAAGCCACAACCAGTGTTGTTTCATCGACATAGGGCCTGATATATCCGGCGATCGCTTCCGGATCCACATTGCTCATCAGCATGGGCACAAGGGTAAAGGAATCAATAGCGGTCTGGAGGAAGGGGAGTTGAATTTCCAGGCAATGCTCCTGAGAATGGGCGCGCGTGTTCGATCCTACCATTGGGTGTTTCCGGAGTTCCGAAATAATATTTTTATCCAGTGGTATTTTCCCCAGAGGCGTTTCGTAGTAATCGACATCGGGAATAGAGACGCCTTGCACCATTACCCGGTGTGACGGTCCGAGGAGGATGACGGTTTTTATGTCTCTGTTCATGGTGCCATATCCCTTCCCCGCAACCGGTCCCGAAAAGGGGTGCCCGGCATGGGGGCTGATAAGCAGCCGCGGCGAAGACCGCACTCCGGCTTGACTGGTAATATAATTTTCGATACTGTGTCGTAATGCCTGAGGATCGCCTTCATACCACGATCCGGCAAAAACAGCTTTCCGAACAGATTCTTCTGCAGGTGAAGATTCACAATTAAGCATACTCATGAGCAGTACTCCTGTAAGTTTGAGATAAACAGAGTGGAGTTTATGCGCTCGGGCCATACCAACCTCTTTACAAAACATACCCTGGTAATACACTACTGTTACATGGTCCAGATGCCGCTTATTTCGGCGCCACAGGCGCTGCAAGCGCCGTTTTTGATCGAAACGTCTTTCACCAGATATCCCTGCCGTACCACGACCGCTTTTTTACATGATGGGCAATAGGTATTGGTATCAACGGCCACATTGCCGACATACACATGTTTCAATCCCTCTTTACCGGCGACAGCCTTTGCATTCATAAGCGTCTCGACCGGTGTGGGACTGAGATGGGCCAGCTTATGCATCGGGCTGAACCGGGAAAAATGGAGCGGTACGTCATCACCCAGATTTGCGGTTATCCAATCGCACATTTTTCCGATCATCGCGGGATCATCGGTCCATTGCGGAACGATTAAATTGGTTATTTCGACCCATATCCCGAGTTTTTTCGCGAGTTTCAGTGTGTCGAGAATCGGCTGCAACCGTCCGGCATTGAGTTTCCGGTAAATCGAATCATCAAAGCTTTTCAGATCGACATTCGCGGCGTCCATGTATTGCGCCAATTGACGAAGCGGTGCTTCATTGACATATCCACAAGTGATCATGAGGTTTTTAAGGCCGGCTTGACGGGCAAGTTTTGCACAATCGTACATCCATTCGTACCAGACGACCGGTTCCGAATAGGTGTAGGCAATTGCGGTGCATTTACGACGAACAGCTTCTTCGACCAGTTTCTGAGGAGGAAGATGTTCATTCCGTGTCTCCAGCGGACTCTGCTGTGAAATAGTCCAGTTCTGACAGTTCTTGCATCGGAAATTACATCCTGCAATAGCGACCGAATAGGCCCGCGCTCCCGGCAGAACATGGTAAAGCGGTTTTTTTTCTATAGGATCGACATGCACGGCACAGGGATTAGCATAGCCGAGAGTAACCAGTGTGCCGTTTTTATTCTTTCTTACCCGGCAGATACCGGTTTTCCCATTTTCGAGTGTACATTCATGGGGACACAGCTCACATTGTACCATATCACCGAAGGGCTGCCAATGCATCGCCATATGCGGGACAGAGGATTTCCCGGCCATACACGAAGGCGCCGTGAAGGCGCAGGCCAATCCAAGACCATTTCTTAAAGCTTCTCTGCGTGTTGCCATAATAAAAAAATAAATTAATGAAACCGGAGCATGTTTCGATTCATAAGTCCAACCGGCAAATGATTTTTTGAACGGGGAGAGACAGAAATTTACAAACCATTTAATGGGCGACAAAAAATCGTTCACCGGTACCGCCTTCACCGATCGGTACCCGGACCAGTTTCCCACACCGGGGACAACTCCCCTCATAGGCTGTTCCCTCTTTGTTTTTGTAAATCCTGTTGTAGGCATTACAGCACGTAAAATGAATGCCGATAAATGGTCGCCGTTCTCTTTGGGAATTCTTATTACCTGGTGATTCCTGCATAATACAGGCCCTTATCGATAAAGCCCATGTTGATCGATATATGTTTTAACCGGGGGAGGAACCAGATGGTTATAGGTACGTCCCTCGGAGATATTTTTTCTTATTTGCGATGAACTGATATCGAGTTCCGGCGATGGAAACGTCTCAATGGCTGCATCACTGAGTTCCCGGGGAATTTCCATCGTAGTACCCGGTCGGTGCGTGACACAGAGGACCGCCTGAGAAATGATTTCTTTATATTTATGCCAGAAGGGTATTTCGGTCAGATTATCGGAGCCGATTATGAAATATATCTCCGGTTCGGGCAGCTCATTTTTCAGAAAATGCAGCGTATCTATAGTGTACGAAAAGCCCGGGCGGATGATTTCAATATCGCAGATTTCCAGATAATTCGATTGCCCGGTGGCCAATTCAAGCATGGCCAGCCTGTGATGCGCCTCTGCTTTGACCGACGTTGCTTTATGAGGGGGATTTCCTGCAGGAATAAGGATTATTTTTGAAAGATTACAATGTTCTTTTGCAGCGTCGGCAATAGCCAGATGTCCATTATGTACAGGATCAAAACTGCCGCCCAACACGCCGTATGGAGTCATGCAATTACCCGGATTTGCCCAAACGTTCCTTCAATGCTTCAGCCTTGCCGCGAATTTCATTACCGATCTCGCTGTTTAAAAGATCTTCGAGAATGGCCTGCGCTTCTGTTTCCCGATTGACTTTCATAAGATCTTCGACCATATTCAATTTGGCTTCAGGAACATATTTTGATTCGGGAAATTCATTAATAAGTACTTTGTAATACACCACTGCGGCTTCATACTCATCAATCTTTTCGTAAAACCTGGCATTGGAAAATTCCTTTTTGGCAAGCTTCTCGATGGCCTGACTATAATACACCTTCGCGCTGTCGGCAAAGGGACTTTGGGGATAAGAAATAACAAACCGACGCAGTTCCCTGATCGCCTCTTTGGTAGTGGCTTGATCGCGTTCGAATGACTTTGAATCAAGCAGGCTGCACTGACCGATACGAAAACGTGCTTCCTCGGCAAAAGGAGAATTGGGGTAATCCCGGACAATCTGTTGAAATTCGACCTTGGCCTCATCGGGATTCTTGGTGAGCATCTGAGCTTTTGCCAGATAATATATCACCGAATCCATAACATTATGACCGTGGCAATTCAACCGTATGTCGTCACAGATGTTTTTGACATCACCGTACTTGCCCTTTTCGAATTTCTTCTTTACCTTCTCGAATCGCTCCGAGCAGTTATAGGCTTCTTTTATCTTTTTTGCTTCGGCTCCGCCCCAGGGAATCATGATGAATATACCGAGCAAAAGCAAAAAGAACGGATTGGTATTTTTCTGCATAAATTTGTACATATCTGAATAACGATTATGCATATGCAATTATTGTTTATCGAGTGCTTGATGTCGAAGTTGAAAGAACAGGCGCCACTGCTGAAACCATAAAATACAGCATGCCGGGCCCGATATGGTATTCGGGATCTTTTTTTGCAAAAAGAGGAGTAAATAAATAAAAGTTAATTCAGCTCGACGAGGCTTTTCTGTGCCCGTGGGACATATTCAGAACCCGGATAGCGATCGATCAGTTTTTTCCAGGCACTTTTTGCCATACCATTTTGGCCCATTTTAAGATAACATTTGCCGAGTTTATGCTGCGCATCATCGGCTTTGGAGCTGTTGGAATGGTCAAAAACCTTGCTGAATGAAGCGATGGCCTGGGCATAATCGCCGAGAGCATAGTAGCACTCGCCTATCCAGTACTGACAGTTGTCGGCATATTTGCCCCTTGGATATTGCTTAAGCACCTCTGAAAAAAGCACCCGCGCTTCTTTATATTTCCGTGCATTGAATGTATGCAGGGCATTCTGATAGGCAGCATATTCGGGCGATGAAACTGAAAAAGTGGCGGGTCCTTTGGGTTTTCGGGTACTTTTTACCCGTGGCATCACCTCCAACGCATCAATTTGAGCCTGAAGGTCTTTAACTGCTTCAATAATAAGAGAAAGACGATTCTCCAATTCTTCAATTTTCGCTATGGAAACACTGGAAATTTCTTCATTGAGCAGTACCAGTTTATTATCGATCTCGGTCAATTTGGTATTTACCACCTCAACATCAAGCTGCGCTTCCTGAGCAAGACGAAGCGCTTCATCAGAATTTTCTTTTACCTGAACTACATCAATTTCAGGCAGCAGCATCTCATTTTGCACATTTTTGGCCGAACCGGCACATCCTGTAAGTGCAACCAGGACCGGAACTTGAAGTATGCTGAAAAGGCGAAGCCTGCTATTCATAACGTTCCCCGAAACATTTCATTTAAAGTATTTTATTTATTATTATATAATGATTAATAGTATGAATTCTATCTAAGTATATCATTGGTACCCCAGGGGGGGCAAGCGTTGTTTACATATTGATTTATCGACATTTCCAGCCCTTTTCTTGAAGCCTTTTATGAAAGGTGTTATTTTAGTGAGGGAATCGCTTCTCTAACAACCAGCATCAGCGATCCCATCAACGCCTTGTGATAGCGCAAAAACTCTATGATTCTCTACCGTCACGTCGTTAAAGAACATATCTTCCCCTTCTTTTTTTCCCTGGCAATTCTTGTCTTTATCTTTATAATGCAGTATGCGATTCAGATTCTTGACAAGATTATTTCTCAGGGCCTTGATGCCGCCATTGTTCTTGAAATTTTTGCTATTAATCTTGGATGGATTATTGCGCTGGCAATTCCTATGGCGATCCTCAGTGCCACGCTCTGGGCCTTTGGGAGAATGTCGGCGGATAACGAAATTCTGGCAATCAAAGCATCAGGACTCAATCTCTATCATCTGATTGCCCCGGTCATTGTATCCGCATCGGTTGTCTGTATATGCCTGATTTTTTTCAACAATCTGATTCTTCCCGACGCCAACCATCGGACGGCAAATCTGATGTCGGATATTTCACGGAAACGACCTGCTGCATTTATCGAACCTAAAGTATTAATTAAAGATTTCGAGAATTACGCAATCTATGTGAAGAAGGCCAACGGCCGGACCGGAAGGCTGGAAGGCATCAAGATTTTTTCCGATGTTCCCGGTGAAGATCCTTCAACAACCATCGCCGACTCCGGAGAAGTTAAACAAACCGTCGACGGCGCCTATTTGCGTCTGACACTCTATCACGGCGAGACCCACAGTATAAGCAGTGACAACAGGGAACAGCATTTTGTAGGCCATTTTGATAAACAGGTGCTGTTTATCAATAATGTCGACAGTGACCTTCATAGAACAGACAGCAGATACCGGGGGGACCGTGAAAAAAGCTCCCAGATGATGCTCAACGATATTAAACAGAACCGCAAGAAAAAGAAAGGCCATCTGGCGCAGCATTCGGGCATGATCGATTCCACGCTTGCCGTTGTTGCTTTTTTTGACAGTCTGTCGGCCGCCCACCCGGCACCATCCGGCCGACAAACCACCAGCCCGGATTCCCTTCTGTCATTTCAGCATTGGGCAAAGCAGTTTACCCCTGCCCGGGGCAATGCAATGGTAGCGCAAAACCGTACTGTCCGCGAGAGTGAACGAATCATTCGCCGTATAGAAAGTGAAAAGAAAAGAATAGCCCAGTATCTGGTCGAAATTCATAAAAAATACGCAATACCGTTTGCCTGCATTATCTTTGTTCTTATCGGTGCTCCCCTCGGCATTATGGCACGGCGGGGTGGAATGACCGTTGCCGTAAGTTACAGCATTTTCTTTTTTATCCTCTATTGGGCCTTTTTGATAAAGGGAGAAAACCTTGCCGACCGCCTCGTGGTGTCACCTTTCAGCGCCATGTGGTCGGGAAATATCCTTCTGGGCGCCTGCGGTGCCTTTCTGATCATCCGCATGGTCCGCGAGACGACATTCATCTCCTGGACACCCCTTTTACGGTGGTGGCATAAGTTCACCGAGGCCGGAGAAAAGCAAAACGTCTTTTTTAAAACCGTACGCTTTGTTCTGGGTCTGCCCATGAAAATAATCTCTTTACCGCTTATCGCCATTCGCTATGTTATCGGCATCCTTCCCAATTATATAATCCGCCTTTTTGTCGGGAACATGGTGGGTGTTTTTGCTGCAATTATGGTGGTTTTCGTTGTGGTCGATTATGTTTCGAATTCCCGACGTTTTGAAGGCGTTCCGGTTCAGCAGACCGCTCTTTTCTACTGGTATTACATGCCCTGGATCATACAACTCGTTTTTCCGGTTGTCATGCTACTCTCTTCCATGTTCGCCATGGGTAAACTGGCCAAAAACAGTGAGCTGATTGCCATGAAAGCGGCAGGGAAAAGCATCCGCCGCGTAACCCTTCCTCTCCTGTTTTTAGGGCTCTGTCTTGTTGGCGCAAACTTCTATGTCAGTGAATTGGTTCTTCCGGAAGCAAATGTCAAACGACGGGAGCTTCTCGAAGAAATTAAAATGCAGGAAAAAGCCGCTGAGGGTAAAGTGTACCGCGGACGGAGAGATTTTCGGAGAAATTTCTACTATTTCGGCAATAAAAACACAATCTACTGTTTTCAGGAATTCAGAACATTTCCACAAAAAGCGAAAAATGTCTGGAGAGAAACATTTGAAGGTAATTCGATTACGCAACGAATTCATGCCGAAAAATCCGTTTATCACAACAATGCCTGGTCTTTTATTAACGGGACAATCAGAAAATTTCAGGGTGATTCATCAACCATGATGACCTTCGATACCCTTCAGGACAATATTCTGAATGCCACTCCCGAAGAAATGGTGGTACGAATCAAGACTCCGGAAGAAATGAGCTACTGGGAATTGAAAGATTATATTAAAAAGACCAGACGCCGGGGTGAGAAGGTACTGAAATACAATACCGATCTCTATTTCAAAATTGCCTACCCCTTCATGAATTTTATCGTCATTCTGCTGGGAATTTCGGTAACTGCGCGAATTGGTAAAGGCGGCGGAGCGCTCCTTTTCGGTATAGGGTTACTGATCGTTTTTTCCTACTGGATAATTGTGCGCTTTGCCCTGGCTTTTGGTAAAAGCGGGCAGCTTCCTCCTTTAGCCGGCGCCTGGCTGGGAAATGCCATCTTTTTACTCCTGGGCATTCTGCTGTATAGAAAGAGCGATGCATGAGCAATAAGAAAAAAATCCTTGTTGTTGATGACGACCACGATACACTCGATCTTATCGAAGTGGTTCTGTTCAGAAAATATGAAGTCATCACAGCCTTGAACGGTTTTGACGGGCTCAACTGCGCACAGGAACATATGCCCGACCTTATCATTACCGATATCATGATGCCGGTTATGGACGGCATACGATTTATAAATCGCCTGAAAAAAGGGACGGAGACCCGATCGATTCCAGTCATCGCATTAACGTCATTTATCGAAAAAAATCCTGTTAAAAGTCTTATGACTCTGGGCTTTAATGATGTTATACCAAAACCTTTTGACAAAGATGATATAATAAAAACAGTGCAGTCTATTCTTGGGGATTAACTATCATTCACATGTTTTTATCACTCGAAAAGAAAAACTGGTTAATTGCGGGAGCGCTGATCTTATGTGCAGGAATAATCCTTCATCTTGCAGCACTCTATGTGCAGGCACTCTGCCTTCCTCTCGCCATTTTCCTCTGTGCCCTCTGTTTGTTTATCGGTTTCAGGCGACCGACGGTGAGCAGAAAAAGAGCCATGACCCCTGCCCGCCCCTCCAGCTCAGGCATGCTTTCCCTTCCATCGCAGATTGAAAAGGAAGTAAATGCCGCAGACAATACGATCAAGCTTTCGGTGCTGGGAAGTCTTTACTCAAAAGAGCAATGGAAAGAGATCGAAGATGTTGTTGATATAATTCTCGATAAATTTATCGCCCTGGTGAGGGCCCGGGTCGATGCCCATACGGTTGCATTCTTTTTCCCCAGCGATGACGGCGGCTATAAAATCCGGCGGTTCGATTCCTGCAGCGAAAACATCAATAAAGAAGCGGTCATTTATCCCGGCGTCGGTGTTATTGGAAGCTTTCTTAAAGACGGCCTCAAGCAGCTCAACCTGCAGGATATCGTTACCGACAGCATGACACTGTATTACTATACCAAAGATGCGGGTATCCGCTCGTTGATGGCCAGTCCGATCATCGCAGCAGGTATCGAGCGCGGAACAATTATTGTCGACAGTACCGAACAAAAGCACTTTACCGATGAAGACCATACTTTTCTGAGCACTATCGGCCATCTGTGCGGACAAGCCGCCTATTATGCCTATGTCCATACCGAACATAAACTCAAGTATGTGCGGTTCGCAGCAATGAGCAATACCGAAAAGTATTTCTTCCAGAAGCATGAAATCGAAGCGGTTCTCGATAAAATGGCCGAAATTATCCCCTTTGCGATTCAATGCGACCGTCTGACCATCAGCCTTAAATCCGAATCCGGCGATTCGGCCACAATCAAACGGGCCTGGGGCCCCAATGGCGAACAATTTCTGGATCAATCGTTCTCATTAAATGAAAAATCACTTATCAGTCTTCTGTATTCGAAAAACATGTGTTTCTTTCGTAATTTTTCCAACCATTATGAAACACGATATTTTGACGGCGAACCCAAATCAAAGGAAATGCGATCCTTTCTGGCCTACCCGGTTGGTGTTGACGAATGCAAGGGCGGCATTCTTCTTGAGTCGACTCAGAAAGACGCCTTTACGGGTTTCAACCGTGCCCTTCTGTCCCGTCTGGCGACCTCGGCCGGACTGGCTATCGAAAAAATCCAGATTCTCGAACAGGCGCGGAACCTTGCTACCCATGACGGTCTTACCGGCCTGAATAATCACCGCCAGTTCCAGAAACTGCTCAGGGATGAAATCATTCGATCTACCCGGTACAATGATCCTCTTGCCCTTGTAATCGGCGATATCGATTTCTTCAAAAAAATCAACGATACCCACGGCCATCCTTTCGGTGATACGGTGCTCCGGGGAATCGCAAAGAAACTGCAGGAGAGCATCCGCGACAGTATCGATATTTCGGCGCGCTATGGTGGCGAGGAGTTTGCCCTCATTCTGGTTAAAACCGTTGAACAGCGTGCAATCGAGACTGTCGACCGTATTCGCCAGGAAATAAACAAACAGGTTTTCAGGACCCCATCCGGAGAAGACATGAGTGCATCAATGAGCTTTGGGATCGCAATCTACGGCAAGCATTCGAATAAAAGCGACGGCCTCATTCAAAAAGCCGACAAAGCGCTCTACCGGGCAAAGCAGAATGGAAGGAACCGGGTTGAGGTTTTTTGATTATTCGGAACCAACCATCTCCCGGACATATTTTTCCAGAACCTCGAGCAGACGATCATAGGGAACCGTTTCCTTTGGTTCTCCCCGGACAAAAACCTGTCCCTTATCTTTACCACCGGCAATACCGACATCCGCCTCTTTAGCTTCACCCGGCCCATTGACCACGCAACCCATTACCGCGATTTTTATGGGAGCGGTTATACCTGCAACCATGGCCTCAACTTTTTCGGCCAGCGAGGAAACATCGATTTGTGTGCGGCTGCAGGTGGGACAGGCGATCACAACCGGTCCGGAGACCAGTCCCAGCGATTTGAGGACCTCCCGGGCAACATAGATCTCATTCACCGGATCACCGCTGAGCGAAACCCTGATCGTGTCACCGATGCCTTCGGCCAGAAGTGCACCGACGCCGACCGAAGAGCGGATCGTACCGGTACGCACTGTTCCCGATTCGGTGATTCCGATATGCTGAGGATATTCGCAGTGTTCCGATAAAAGCCTGCATGCATCGATTGTAGTAAGAACATCGCTGGCCTTTATGGAAAGAACAATGGTATCAAAAGAGAAAGACTCCATCATAGCGATATACCGGAGTGCACTTTCCAGAAGTGCCCGTGGTGTGGGGCTTCCGTATTTTTCGAGGATGTCTTTTTCGACCGACCCGCTGTTGACACCGATTCGAATCGGAATACCGGCTTGCCGGGCGGCATCAACAACCAGTTTCACCTTTTCTTTACCGCCGATATTTCCGGGATTTATCCGTACCTTATCCGCCCCCGCCTCGATTGCAGCAACGGCATAGGATGCCTGGAAATGGATATCGGCAACAACCGGAATCGGTGACTGCTCCTTCACTTTCCGAAAGGCCTTTACCGCTTTCTGGTGAGGAAGCGCAACCCTGATTATTTGACATCCAGCATCGGCCAGTGCTTTGATCTGGGCCACTGTCGCATCGATATTCTCGGTGGGCGTGTTGGTCATCGACTGAATGACCACTGGATTATCACCGCCGATACCTACCGGACCAACGAAGACAGGTTTTGTTTTTTTTCGGGAATTCATTTAAAATTAGTATCAGTCACATCACCTGCAGCGCAAGAGTGACCTGCATGCCGTTAAGGCCGGTCACCGCAAGACTTCCACCGCCGGAGCTCATTTTATAGCCATCAACCCGTTCGCAAAAGCCATTTGCATTACCTTTGTACTGCACATTTATGCTCAGGACTTTGCTCTGGCTGTCCCAATTGCGTTCACGCACGGCGGTAATGCCGGTAATTGCCTGAAGCGTTGAGAGAACAGCTTTACGGTCTCTGAACGAGGCGACCTCTTTTATATCGATTGTCAGCGGGATTCCATTATTAAGCTGATTCTGCCACTCTTTCATAATTACATCCAGAAGTTTATTGCCCGCTTTTTCTGTGGCTTTTGCAATGGCCTGGGTCCCCGCGGTATTGGGACTGATATGGACTTTTGCCGCGTGGCCGCCGGCAGTCCCGATTATTCTTCCTGTTGCGCAATTGATCGCCTTCAAGGTCACATCAGCCTGGACCGACACCATGCCGCCAAGGCTTTTAGACATGCCTTCAGCTTTTCGACCGACCGCATTACCCATGATCACCACTTCGGCGCCGTAACGGGACCCCAGGGCCGCTGCAGCTTTGGCATCACCGGAAAGCGAAACCATTTTTTCTTTGGAACTTCTAATCGATGCAACGACTTCGGGATCAACCAGTTCAAACTCATAGGGATCACGCAGAAAACCTATCAATGCAGTCTCCGCCGCTTTGTTCGTGGGCTCATCATTACCAACGTTGTTCTCATCAATTACAACCATCACCCGTGGCTTGTTCATCGATTCGATGAGTATATGAAATGATGCCAGATCCTTGTGCATTGTCGACCGTGAAAGCGTCGCCTTTATTTGTATTTCAAAGAGGTTATCGGGAGATTTGGTCTCGGAAATTATTACATAATCCTTTACCGCTCCGATAGTTTTGGTAATAATCTGATCGCGTTTGAGCTGAAAATTTTCAACTTCGGTTTGCGAAAGAAGAATCATGCCGATCCCTTTTTCGACTGCATTGCGCTTTGCCGCCATAAGCGCTTCCTGACGGTTGACGCCTTGCCCGAACCCTTCAGCAATAACATTTTCTTCCTGTGCAAAACAGAAACCGGCAAGAAGTGCCAACAGAGCCACGCATTTTCGCATAATATCACCCTCCTGGAAGTGTACCATAATATTATTGTGGCAGGATTAAATTATACATCGTATATCGCATTTATTCAAGATGAGGTCGAAATATTTGCACTATTAAAATATCCGGTCTTTCATTTCTCCGATTGATCGGCATACGATTGTTGTTATTCCCCCGGAACCCTTCTCCCGGCCGGTCTTCTTTGACGGATCGGCGATAAAGCATTCTGTAAACCCTAACCGGGCGAGTTCTTTGAGACGAAGGTCTGTTCTGCCCACCGGACGGATTTCGCCACCCAGCCCGATCTCCCCCAGAAAAGCGGTTCCTTTCCGTATGGGACGATTGAGAAAGGATGATGCGATTGCTGCAGCAATCCCCAGATCGATTGCCGGTTCCGTAACACTGAGCCCGCCGGCAATATTGAAGAATACGTCATGATCACCCAGCGTTATTCCGCCGAAACGTTCCAATACTGCAAGAAGCAGCGAAAGCTTTTTAGGATTAACCCCCGATGCAACCCGTTGAGGCAATCCGAAATGTGATCTGTTCACCAGCGCCTGAAGTTCCACAACAAGCACTCTGCTGCCTTCAATGATCGGTACGATTGAAGCTCCCGGCCGTGAAGCGATATGGTCGAGGAGAAATATTTCCGACGGATTCTCGACTTCTTCGAGCCCCCGATCGGACATGGCGAGAATAGCGATCTCCCCCGATGGGCCAAAGCGATTTTTTGCCGCCCTGACAATCCGGTACTGATAATGATTATCTCCTTCAAAATAAAGGACCGTATCGACCATATGTTCGAGGAGTTTCGGTCCGGCAATGGCACCATCTTTGGTAACGTGACCGATAAAAAAGAGCACCGTTCCGGTATTCTTTGCGTACCGGAGAAGCAGGGCGCCGCATTCCCGTATCTGCGAGACGCTTCCGGGCGCACTGTCAAGCTGCTCCGAATACATTGTCTGTATTGAATCGATGACAATAATATCAGGTTCTGCACTCTGAACCCGGGCAAGGATGTTTTCGATCGATGTTTCCGCCAGAAGTGCAAGAGAGGAACCACCAGCCGTACATCGCTGCGCCCGGAGCGAGATCTGGTCAACAGATTCTTCACCCGAAATATAGAGTGCTTTTTTCTGCGCATCACCACTCAACGCAGCCATGAGCTGGACAAGAAGGGTAGATTTTCCGATCCCCGGATCGCCTCCCAGAAGGATTACCGCACCGGGAACCATCCCGCCACCGAGGACTTTGTTGATTTCGGGAAAGCGGGGACATTCGATGCGCTCATAGGAACGATTCGAGGTATCGGCTACGGTGGTAACCGAAGCGGCCTGTTCCCTCATTACCGATGAGCGTTTTCCTTTTACCCGCGGTTCTTTGAATTCCGAAATAGTATTCCAGGAACCGCAATTGGTACATCGTCCCTGCCATCGCGGGAAATCTTCACCACACTGATTGCAGACATAAACGGTTTTTGTTTTTTTATTCATTAATTTCTGTATCGCTATTTTCAGCCGCCTTTGGGTTTTCCGATTCTTTTGCGGGCGGCTGGGAAGCTTTGAAAAGCTTGCTGATATCGGCAGGGCGCTTGAATTTTGCTACATCAACCGATGCAGCGTATGATTTCTCTTCCTCCACAGCATAATGAAGTTTCCGCTGGCCGCGGATAAACTGCTGGATATAGGGATTCCGGGATGATCTGATTTCACCGGGCGCCCCGGAGAATATGATCTTACCCGAACGGATCATCGCTATCTTGTCGGCTGTTTTATAGGCCGAGGCCATATCGTGAGTGACAATAATCGAGGTCATATTCAGCTTGTCACGCAAACTGAGAATAAGATCGTTGATCTTATCGGTCATGATCGGATCGAGTGCCGAGGTGGGCTCATCATAGAGCATAATATCGGGTTTCATCACCAGCGCCCGGGCCAGACCGACACGGCTCCGCATACCTCCCGACAGCTCCGCAGGCGTCTTTTCCTGAAATGCCTTCTGCAAACCAACCATCTCCAGAGCCTCTTCCATGATCTCCTGTATCTCTTCTTCGGTATAGCTTGTTCGCTCCCGAAGGGGAAATGCGATATTTTCGCCAACACTCATGGAATCAAAAAGTGCGGCTCCCTGAAACAGCATACCGAAATGATGCCGGATTTTGTTGAAATCCGATGGTTTGGTGGTAGGAGAATTAATTACCTTATCGCGAAAAAGTATCCGTCCACCATCGGGAATCATCATGCCGATAACATGCTTGAGGATAACGCTCTTTCCGCCGCCCGATTCTCCGATAATAGCAAGAACGTCCCCCTGATTAACATCAAGGTTGATGTCATCGAGTACAAGCTGGCTGCCGAAATGCTTTTTTAAATGCTCGATTTTAAGCATAGTGTACTGTTACAATTTCCGTGTTCCGCAACATTTACCAGAATAACGCTGCAATTAAAAAATCAAAAATCAATATCAATACCGCCGAGGTCATTACCGCCCTTGTGGTCGCATTACCGACTCCTTTGGCACCGCCTTTGGCCTCATAACCAAAATAACATCCGGTAACGGCAATAATCCCACCGAACACCATGCTCTTGGCAATTCCCATGAAAAGGTCCCCGGACGTAAAAAAGAGCTTGAGACCGGTGGCATACGTATACATGGTTACGTCAAGCGACAGCGCCACGGTCACAATCGACCCGAGAACAGCCAGAAGCTCGCTCCAGATAACCAGTGCCGGAATCATTATAACGCAGGCGATGGTTTTCGGAACGATCAGATACCTGATCGGATCAAGATTGAGTATATTCATGGCATCGAGCTGTTCGGTTGTTTTCATGGAACCGATTTCGGCGGCAATAGCCGTCGCAACCCGCCCGGAAACCACAAGACTGGTAACCACCGGTCCAAGTTCGTTTGTGATCGATTTACATACCGCGGTTCCGAGATATTTAAGAGGAATAATGTTCCTGAATTGATACTCGGCCTGAAGAACCGTCTCGGCACCCAGGAATACTGCAATGATCGATACCAGCGGAAGCGAGCCGATGCCGATGGCATACATTTGCTCGATCGCCAGGGGAACATTTTTCACAAAAAGAGGCAGCCGCATTATCGTACTGTAAATAAGATAGGTAATACGGGCTATGTTTCTCAGGAATTCGGCCAGTTTATGCACGATTGAAAGGGTCAATCGTCCAACCCGGCCTGCAATACCGAATGTCAAAATCCTGAATCCTCCACCTGCATTTCAGCAAGGTTTTCAAAACTGGCAAAATCTTCCACAAAAGCAACCTCGGCGGTTCCTACCGGCCCGTTTCGCTGTTTCCTCAGGATAATCTCCGCAACTCCTTTGCGATGATCGTCCAGTTCTTTATTATACACTGATTCACGAAAAATGAACATGACAACATCAGCATCCTGCTCAATTGCACCGGATTCACGGAGATCGGAGAGTTGCGGCCGATGATCGCCGCCCCGCTGCTCAACAGCCCGTGAGAGCTGCGATAGCGCAATCACCGGCACACTAAGCTCCTTTGCCACCCCCTTGAGGGCGCGGGAAATCTGCGATATTTCCTGCTGCCGGTTTTCTGCAGATACAGCCGAACCCATGAGCTGAAGATAATCGATTATAATAAGCCCGACATTATGCTGAGCTTTCAACCGACGCGCTTTTGCCCGAAGCTCGAGGATAGTAATGCCAGGGGTATCATCGATAAAAATCCGGGCCTGTGAAAGAGGGCCTGCAGCCATACTCAGTTTGGGATAGTCCCTTTTCGGCAGATGTCCGCTCCGGAGGGCATGCATATTCACTTTCGCCTCCGAACAGAGCATACGCTGGACTATTTGAGACTTTGACATTTCTAACGAAAATATCGCCACTCCGACTGGTTTGGAAGCACGGACAGAGGCGTTGAGAGCAAGGGAAAGGCAGAATGCTGTTTTTCCCATACTGGGCCGGCCAGCAACGATGATAAGATCACCGGCCTGAAATCCGGCCATCATTTCATCGAGCTTGGTAAAACCGCTCCGTACCCCCTGAACACCGCCTTCCTGCGCATACTGCTCGATATCACGAAAGGTAATCTGCAAAAGATCATGCATCGATTCGAACTGACCTTTGACCCTGGCCTCGGAGATACCGAACACTTTCTGCTCTGCATTGTCGAGAATCTCCTGTGCCACACGCTCCGAATCAAAACTTTCGGTCGTAATTTCAGCAGCGATACTGATTAACTGGCGAAGGGTGGATTTCTCTAAAAGAATTTTCGCATGGTGCTCGATATTGGCCGATGTTGCGATGCTTTCGACCAGTTCACTGAGATAGGGCTCAGCGCCGACCGATTCGAGCCATCCGCGCTTCCGAAGCTCTTCCGAAAGCGTTAAAACATCCAACGGCACATCCTTATCGAACATGGAAACCATGCATTCATAAATACGCTTATGGGCTGTTACATAAAAGCAGTTTTCATCAAGAATTTCCATCGCCGTCGCAACATTGCTTGCATCGATAAGCATGGAGCCCAACACCGCACGCTCGACATCGGGCGCCTGTGGCGGGATCCTCTGGGTAAAAGGCGACCTCTTCTCTTTTTGTCCATTAACTTTCGGCATATACTCCTCGTTGCATTAAAATATCCCTGAGCTTTTGAAGGTCTTCCCATGCCGGACGTTTATAGGTTTCGTTTCTGAGAAGCGCGGCCGGATGGTAGGTGACGACTACCGGGATTTCATTATAGGTATTGGTCATGGTACGCAGCGCGCCGATACTTTCTGATTTCCCGAGCAGCGCATGAGCGGCAATTCTGCCCAGAAGCAGGAGCGCTTCGGGTTTGATTATTTCTATTTGCCGCTTAAGTAATGGAAGGCAGAGCGTGATCTCGGTCGATTCGGGATTCCGGTTTGCCGGTGGCCGGCATTTGAGAACATTCGTGATAAAAATATGGTTTTTCCGATTGAGATCTATCGCCTTCAACATTTTAGTCAGCAATTGCCCGGCTTTTCCGACAAAAGGAAGACCTTTTTGATCTTCTTCAGCGCCGGGTGCTTCACCGATAATCATAAGCGGTGCCAGAACATTCCCTGCCCCGAATATGAAATTTTTTCGTGTCGTGCCCAGTGAACAATGGTGACACTCTTTGAACTCGTAGTATAACTCTTTAAGTTTCTCCCGTTTCCTGGTATCATCCTTATCGCTTTTTACTGCAGGTGTTTTTACCGACTGCCCTTCATCGCCAGACAGGTGAACAGATTTCTCACGGACCGGCGCAGGCGTGCCTGATCCGGAGGCAAAGGCAGTTTCCTGGGAAGTAAGCGCATATCCTGTAGCTTCAGAATCAAAGGGCCGGGAAAAAATATGGTCGGGCATGGAAAGCTCGGACTGTTGCTCAAAATATCGTGCAAGAAGCGATCGCGGATCAGTCATCAGTAAGTCCCAGATATTCGGCAATGCCGACAATTATTGCACCTGCGGCTTTGGATTTCTCCATTTCAGGAAGATATTCCGGTGCACACCCTTTCTTTAAAATACATATTTGTGTGCAGTCTTTTTCCAATGATGTTTCCACCTGATTGCAAATCATTATATCACAGTTCTTTTTTTTCATTTTCGCTCCCCCGCCCTGTTCATCGATGTCCGATTCCAGAGCGAATCCAACAAGGAGCTGCTTTTTTTTCTTCTTTCCAAGTAGCTGCAGAATGTCGGGGTTCGGCACAAGATTCAGGGTGAGTGTTTCATTTTTATCCCGTTTAATTTTTTGTTTTTCGGTTTTTTCGATGCGATAATCACTTACTGCAGCGGCCATAATACAGATATCGACAGCATCAAATTCACTCTCCAGTGTATCTTTCATTTCGGCAGCAGTACGAACCGGTATTTTTCTGATTCCCGCGGGAAGCGGTTCTTGTGAAGGACCGGTCACGACGGTTACCTGAGCCCCCATTCCCCGTGCGGCACGGGCAAGTGCGGCTCCCATTTTTCCGGAAGAACGATTGGTCAGCACCCGCACCGGGTCGACAGGCTCCACCGTGGGCCCCGATGAAATGAGTACTTTTTTCCCGGTAAGAGAGCGAGGGACAGAACACGAGATTACATACTCCACAATATCTTCAACCGGGAGCATACGGCCGGGACCGTCATCCCCACAAGCCAACTCACCGTCATCCACCGGAAGAACCTCTACTCCCCGTTCTTTGAGCCGCGCCACATTCTGCAAGTTAACAGGATTCCGCCACATGGCTGAATTCATTGCGGGTGCGATAATGATATGCTCGGGCGCAAATGTCAGAGCAACCGTTGTTAACAGATTATCGGCTATGCCGCAAGCAAGTTTGGCGATAGTATTAGCCGTTGCCGGGCAAATAAGCAGATAATCGGCCCACCGGCCCAGATCGATATGATCCAATCTTCCGGGATACAGATATGTACTTTTGTTCTGTGAAGGTGAGAGATCGAAAAGAACGGGATTTTCGGTTACGGTCCGAAGGGCTTCTTCGCCGACAAACCCCCGGGCGTTGGGAGTAAGCACCGCCCGCACTTCACTATGTTCCTTGCGAAACAAGCGGACAAGCTGCGGAATCTTGTATGCAGCAATACCGCCGCATACGCCAAGCGCAATTCGGATATTTTCGGACATTTATCCTTCAATTTCACTCTCATTTGATTCAACAATACGACCGTCAAAAAGCTTCTTAAGAGCAATAGTCGTGGGTTTGTCTTTGGCCTTGGTAATCCCAAGCCGTACCTGATCGTTAATGAAACGAGCTTCCTTGGAGGCCATCAGCACCGCCTTGTACCGGTTGATTCCTCTCTCCTCGATCTTGTCGAGTTCAAGCTCCAGCATATCCAATTTCATTACAACCTCCTTATTCGGACACAGCACGACCGTGTCACTTTAATGTTTAGGGTATTATTCGATATTTTGCACCTGCTCCCGGATTTTTTCAATATTTTCTTTCAGTTTTATTGAAAGATGGGAGACTTGTGTATCGTTCGCTTTTGAACCGATAGTATTGGCTTCGCGATTCATTTCCTGAAGAATAAAATTCATTCGCTTTCCGACCGGTTCATTGCTTTTAAATGTTTTTCCAAATTCTTGAATGTGGGCCGACAGACGAGTACATTCTTCAGAGATATCGATTCGATCGGCCATCAGGGCAATTTCTACGGCCAAACGTTGAGGATCAACCTGCGTATCAACAAGCTGTTCGACCCGCTTGGAAAGCTCACGGGAATACTTTTTAATCCTCATGGGCGCCCGTTTTTTTATCTGAGTAAGAGTACGATCTAAAATCGAAAGCATTTTCTGCATGTCTTTAATAATATGAACCGCTTCCGACTCACGGGACTCCTGGAAGCTTTTCAGCGCCTTTTTTAAAATCGGTTCCAGGTATTTCCACACATTCTCTTCATCGAAATCCCTGGATTCGGCCTTGATAAAATCGCTGAAATGAAGCAGATCGCTCAGGGTAACTCTGCCCTCAAGCTCGTAGTTGTCTTTTATTTCGTTAAAAATGCGCAGATAACTTTCGACAGAATCTTTATCCCAGGTAAGAAGTGCTTTTTCATTATCCTGGATCCCTGAGACCAGAACGGTGATATATCCGCGGGAGACTTTTTCGGATACCGTTTTTTTAAGCCGGGCCTCGAGTTGAGAAAACGACCGGGGCAGACGAAGCTGCAGGTCAAGAAAACGGTTGTTAACTCCCCGAATTTCGATTCGAAAGGTACCAAGCGGAGATGTTGCTTCGGCTTGTCCAAAGCCGGTCATACTGCGAACTGGCATATTGTTCCGTTTTGTAGACAGTACTGGCCCTCTAGGGCAGAAACCTGCCGTAGATCATGCCGTTGGAAAATACTACAAATAATAATATAAATGCAATTCCATAAGTAATATTGTATTTTCATATTTCAGTTAGCGGGCGACTTCGGCGATATTTCATGTCCCGTGACGCCTCGTGAGAAAACCGTTTAAACTCGGTAAAACGAATTTGCCATAGAGTATCTTGAGTTATGCCCAAGACTAAAAATCGCTGGGGATTGGTTCTCTTTTTTTGCGCGCTGGCGATAGCAGGAACCGGTATAACCCTCAGCTTTATCTATCAGCCTGAAGGAAATCCGGCTCTTTATAAAAAAGTTCTTCCGGCAATCGGGCTGATCCTTTCCTGCACCTCTTTTTTGGTTGGTCATTTTTCCTACCCCCGTGTCCAGAATTTAAAAGTTTATCTGATCGGCTATCTTGTCGGCCTGATCGGCCTAGGGTACTTTCTGCTCTATAAACCTCCGTTCAAACCCTTTGTTCCCCCTGCGCCGGCGAATTTCACCCATGCGCTTTTTATTCTGGCTTTTGTAAATATTATTGCGGCCCTCGCCCTCCCATCATACCTCCGATATCGACTGACAAAACAACTCACCTTTATCATTGCCGGGTTCGAAACAGTGTTAATCCTGATTTTCAGGTTTGTGCCTTCAAGCTTGCACTGGACCAGAATACTTCGATTCGAAAGCATTACCGATTTTGCTTTCTGGACCGGTTTCATGTGGTTCGGTATTGTTTTATGGCTGTCAATATGGCTCCTGCGCAAAGAATTCTACCTCGGCGGTATATTTGCTGGCACAGCGCTGCTTTATCTTCTTGCTCGACACTATGCCCCTCTCCATGCAAATCCTCAATCTGTTCAGTGTATCATGATGGTCCAGGTGCCCTTTTATCTGCAGATCGGCTCCATTGTCCACTGGTTTTTCCGTATGGAGCACAGAATTTCATACGACCCGCTGCTTCACATTTATAATCGAAATTACTGCAGCAGGGTAATCACCGAACAGAGCAATCTCAATACACTGCCGCCCTTTGCCGTTGCCATGCTCGATATCGACCATTTTAAAAAAGTGAACGACACCTATGGCCATCAGGCAGGAGATCATGTTCTCTATAATACAGCGCAGACAGTCTGCAGAGAGGTTATTCCCGACGGCACGGTTTGCCGGTACGGGGGCGAAGAGCTTGCGGTATTCTTTCCCCAAAAAGTTACCAAAGATGTGGTTCCGGTGATGGAAAAAGTCCGCAAAGCGGTCGAAAAAATGAAAACGACTTTTAAAAAGAAAAATATCAAAGTAACTCTTTCAATCGGTATATCCCATAGGTATGATAAAACCCAGACGATCATCGATGTTATTCATACTGCCGACAAGGCATTGTATAAAGCCAAAAAGGGGGGAAGAAATCAGGTTAAGCATATGAAAATCTCAGTCCGCCAGGCAAAAAAGCCCAGGAATTCGACCAAACGCAAGGGTTCATAAGAAGAGTTCATAGAAATCACCGGTAATATCGGCGAAATCGGGATAATCCCGCTAAAAATCGGACTCTTTGTTAACCTGCCTTTGATCATTTCCCCACCTAAGATTATTTTTAAACATTCAATTAACAGGAGCTTCCATTGTCCTTTTCAGTTTTATCCGGCGATTCGCTTGTTACCTCTTTTATGCTGATTATCGCAGCAGCGGTTGGACTTTCCGTCATTGCAGTTGGAATATTAGTTGCCTTTTATCAGCGATTCTGGTATGAACGAATACTCCGTCCTTCTTTTGATTCTTCATATAACCCCAGTTGTGCGATTATCGTACCGTGCAAAGGTTCTGATGACGGACTTCGACCCAGTATCGATGCCTATCTTTCAGTCGATTACGACAACTTTGAAATTATCTTTGCGGTTGAAAGCGAGCATGATAGCGCAGTACCGGTAATCAAAGAGGCGATCTCGGGCAAACCAAATGCCAAACTCGTGGTCGCCGGTCTTTCCTCCCGTTGCGCACAGAAAAACTGGAATATGCTCAAGGGCGTAGAAAATGCAAATAAACCGGATGTGTATGTTTTTGCCGATGCAGATATCACTCCCCAGAAAGAGTGGCTGCACGAGCTGATTCTTCCACTCTCCCGCTCTGATGCCGCCGCGACAACCGGATTCCGCTGGATCCATCTTGCAAAAGGAAGTTTCGGCCAATACAATCACATGTTTTTCAACAATTTTCTCTACGTTCTTTTCTGTACGGCATCGATGATCGGCAACGCCGGATTGTGGGGCGGATCCATGGCGATGCGGCGGGAAGATTTCGAGAAGCTCGGGGTGGCTGAGCGGTGGAAAGAGACTGTAGTTGACGACATGAGTCTGGCGGAAATAATCATGAAAAACAAGAAGCGATCCGTTCTTGTTCCTCCCTGTATTACCGACACCAATGAAGCGCTTCCTTTGCAGAAGAGTACCGCCTGGATCGAACGGCAGATGATGTTTCTTAAAATGTATCATACCCACTTATGGTGTTTAGCGATGCCGGTGGTATTCAGCATTTTGCTCATTCAGCTCTGGCTTATTCCTGCAGTTATCATCAGCAGTATTTCCTCCCGCTCCTTTTTTGAACTTGGCGGCGCCGCACCTCTGGCATTTACGGCTCTGGACCTCCTGGCCGCACCACTCTATATTTTCATGGGACGGATAGACAGATTTTTCCGTTTTATTGTTCAGGAGCCGTTGCTACGCTGGATGCACCTCTATGCCCTTGCCCGGACCTCATTTACAAATACAATCATCTGGAGCGGAGTGGAATATCGGTTGAGAGTCTTTTCGGGAAAAGTCATCTCCGTGAAACGCTGACCGGAATTCTATTGAAAGGAAGCGGCTATGAACTGTGCAGTATTTGCATCAGGCGGCGGAAGTAATTTTCAGGCTCTCATCGATCATCAAAAATCAGGTGAACTTCATGTGGACTTCGCTGTTCTTATCAGCAACAACAGCAAAGCCTACGCCGGTGAACGGGCACGGAATAACGGTATCCCGGCGATTCATCTTCCCCCCTCCCGCTTCAGTACCCTCGAAGACTATACCCGGGAACTTATGAAGGCTATGGATGAATATTCTGTTGATATGATTGTGCTTGCAGGATATATGAAAATCATTCCTGCCGCGGTGGTACAGCGCTATCGTAACCGGATACTCAATATTCATCCGGCACTCCTCCCCTCCTTCGGCGGCAAAGGGATGTATGGTAAAAAGGTTCACCGTGCAGTGCTCGACTATGGATCCAAGATTAGCGGAATTACGGTCCACTTTGTTGACGAACAGTACGACAGCGGTCCAATTGTGCTTCAGGTTTCGACCCCTGTTCTGGATGATGATGATCCTGAGACGCTTGCGGAGCGGGTGTTAAAGCTCGAGCATGCCAATTACTGGCGTGCAGTTGAGGCGGTAGCCCGAAACAAAATAGCAGTCAGCGGACGGAGAGTGACCGGTGAAATTTAGCAGCCGCGCTCTTTATTCCTATGATATTGGTATTGTCCGGGAAAATGACAGTGTTCTGATCGGTATCGATGAAGCCGGTCGGGGCCCTCTTGCCGGACCGGTGACAGCCGCAGCGGTCCTTCTGGATCTTGATTCTCCCCTGGAAGAAATAAATGATTCCAAAAAATTAACAGCCCGGAAAAGGGAAAGGCTTTGTGAAGAAATCAAAGCCTCGGCAAAGGATTATGGAATAGGCCTGGCAGATCCCCACGAAATCGACAAAATCAATATCCTTCAAGCATCTCTTCTTGCCATGCAACGGGCAATCGATCAACTAAAAACACAGTGGACTCTGGCGCTTGTAGACGGCAACCGGCCGATCCCCTCTCTCCACGCAGCACGACAAAAAACAATAATCCGGGGAGACGGTACAAGCGCATCGATTGCCGCAGCATCTATTTTAGCTAAAGTCGAAAGAGACAGGATAATGGAAGACAATCATTTTCGGTATCCTCTCTACGAATTTTCTTCAAACAAGGGGTATCCGACCCCCAGGCATAAAAAACTGATCAGTAAAAACGGGATATGTCCTATCCATCGGAAAAGCTTTTGCCTGCCGACACTGTCGGAAATCGTATTACCCCTCGAATAGAGGAAAACAAAATGTAAAAATGAGTATAAATAAGGAAGGAGAATACACCACCAATGGCTGAGATACGACCATTCTGCGGCTATCGATTTAATCTTGACGATCCCGGCAACCTGCAACAATTTGTTGCTCCTCCTTATGACATGATCGACGGCGACATGCAGGAGATACTCTACCGAAAAGATCCCCATAATATCATCAGGATAATTCAGAACAAACCGGAGCCAGGAGACCAGGTCAACAACGACCGCCATCAGCGGGCCGCAGCACTCCTGAATAAATGGATTACCGAAAACATTCTCCTTAAGGACTCAGAACCTTCAATTTATGTTTACCGCCAACGTTTCAGCGCGGGTGAAGACAATGATGCGGTTACCTATGAACGAACCGGTATCGTTGCGCGGGTACGGCTTGTTGATTTCAAGGAAAAAATCGTTCTTCCCCACGAAAACACATTATCCGCCCCTAAAGTCGACCGCTATGAGCTGTTGAAAGCAACACACTGTAACACAGGACAGATATTCGGTATTATCCAGGATGAAGGCGATTTTTTTGGATCTGTTTCGAAGGCTGTAACGGACGCCCCCGCCGGCAGTTTTACCGATGACAATGTTCAGCATACGCTTTTCCGTATCAAAGACCAGCAAACGATCAACCGCCTGGTAGATCTGGCCTCGGATCGGATTATTCTCATTGCCGACGGTCATCACCGGTATGAAACCGCACTTCAGTTTGCTCAGGAGTCCGGTGAACCCGCTCATCAGTTTGTCATGATGACGCTTGTCTCCATGGCTGATCCCGGCCTGATTATCCGGCCGTTCCACCGGAGTATCAAAAAGAGGCCGTCAGTAACCGGCCCGGCAATGCTCTCAAAACTTGAAGAGTACTTTGAAATCAAAGAATTTGAAAATTCCTCTGTCGATGAAATTATAACCTTTACCGGAAGTCGTGACAATCACCGGATGGCATATTTAGACCATGAAACCCGAAAAGCTTATTTTCTGAGTCTCAGTCCGAAGGGGGAAAAATACCTGTGCGATAATACCAATGGTATGTCATACCAATGGAACCATCTCGACGTATCGATAATAAATTCGCTGGTGATTAATAAAATTCTCGGTCTCCCAATGGACGGCACGACGCTTCATGATGTTATCGATTATGAAAAAGATATTACCGCCGCCTACCACAAAACCCTTGACAGCCCGGATTACTACGGTACATTTTTTCTCAGACCGATCGAAATAGGAGTTGTCAGGGATATCGTCGCCGGTAATGAGCGGATGCCCCAAAAGTCTACAAATTTCTTTCCTAAATTCTATTCGGGTCTTGTTCTCAATAAACTGGAGGAGGCATGAAACTCTCCCGTCTTGCGCAACTTATCGGTGGAATAACCATTGCCGGCGCCTGTCTCTATGTCTTTTTCAGAGGGGTTGATTTAGTCCAGTTGGGAAATGAACTGAAGAAAATATCTCCATTTTCTTTGCTGCTTGCTGCCGCATTGACGGTTTTTTCTCTGTGGCTCCGCGGCATTCGGTGGGCCCTTATCCTCCCCGATTCAGACAAAGCAAGCAAGAAGAATCTCTTTGCTTTTGCGACCATAGGATTTATGGCAAACAATATCCTTCCTGCACGAATGGGTGAAGCCGCCCGGGCGCTCTTTCTCTGGAAAAAAAATAGCTATGCTCCCTTTACGGCTATCGGCTCCCTTATTCTGGAACGGGGATTTGATGTCCTTGTGTTTGCTTCCTTTTTCTTTATCCCGGTTTTCACGCTCGATGGGTTAGGCAAACTGACCTACCCGGCGTATTTCCTTCTGGCAGTCTATTGTTTCAGTATAGGGTGTATGGCGCTCTATGCATTGATACCCAAAAAGATCGAATTCCTGGCACAAAAGAGTATCGGGTTGTTGCCGGCGGCACCCCAGAAGAAATTTGCCAAAATCGGTGCAGAGCTTGCCTCAAACCTTTCCTGGCTCTTTTCGCTTAAAAAGACCCTTGCTATTATTATTCTTTCCTATGCAACGATTCTCTGCTTTGCCTTTGCCATGATGCTGATTATGGGAAATGTCAAAAATTTTTCCTTTTTACATACGCTTCTTGCCCAGGCTTTTGCCTCGATCGGTGCGGCAATACCGCTCGCTCCCGGCTATATCGGAACCTTGCATGCATCACTTCTCCAGGGTTTTCTTTACTGTGGTCTGGGTGAAGAACAGGCACGGGCAGCGGCAATCTTATATCATGCCACTACGTATATTTCAATAACAGCGGCAGGTTTGTTTTTCTTTTTCAGAACCGATATCAGTTTCAGGGAGATCTCCGAAGCCAAAACAAACCTGGAAAAATAGACCGGTTCAGCCGGGGACCTGCAGAAGATTTTCAGTAATACCGGAGGTATAATGACGACGAATACGAATGATGTTGCTTTGATTGAGAGCTGTTCCGAAGCGCACACAAAAATAAAAGCCGAACTGAGCAAAAAAATCGTGGGTCAGAATGATGTTATTGATGACCTTCTGGCATGCTTTCTTGCCGGAGGTCATTGCCTGCTCATTGGTGTGCCCGGCCTGGCCAAAACAATGCTGGTGCAAAGTCTGGCGGAATCGCTTGATTGCGTATTCAACAGAGTTCAATTCACACCGGATCTGATGCCCTCCGATATCACCGGTTCCGAAATTCTTTATGAAGACAGGACCACCGGGCACCGCGAGTTTCGATTTGTAAACGGACCGGTGTTCACCAACATTCTTCTGGCCGATGAAATAAACCGGACGCCTCCCAAAACTCAATCGGCGCTCCTTCAGGCGATGCAGGAACACGAAATCACCTCGGGGGGCAAAACCTTTCCCCTCCCCTCACCCTTCTGGGTTCTGGCAACGCAAAATCCCATCGAGCAGGAAGGTACCTATCCGCTTCCCGAAGCCCAGCAGGACCGGTTCATGTTTTCAATTGAGGTCAATTACCCGGAATATGCATCGGAAGTTGAAATTGTAAAGGCGACGACCCGCATCCAGGAGATTTCACTGACCCCTCAGATGAAGGCCGATGATATCAAAAGGTTTCAGGAGCTTGTCCGCCGCGTTCCTGCCGCCGATTCTGTTATTGAATTTGCTGTCTCGCTTGTCCGCCGCTCCCGTCCTGATGATGAAGCCTGTTCTGATAAAATCAGGAATCTTCTTACTTGGGGAGCGGGTCCCCGGGCATCCCAGTATCTGATTCTGGCCGCCAAGGCATATGCGGCTCTTGAGGGTCGCCCGACTCCCGACATATCGGATATCAAGCGTGCCGCACCGCCGGTTCTGCGCCATCGCCTGATACGGTCCTTTCACGCAGAAACCGAAAATATTTCGGCTAACGAAATTGTATCCATGCTTTTAGATTAAAAGATTGCTTGCGGTTGTTTCGCTTATTTCCCCACCATTTTCAAAAGCATCTGATTGCTTGTTGAATCGAAATAGCATTTTCCGCAAAGGCGCTCTGTATCGGCGCAGGAAAATTCGAGAGTGTCGGTGCCGGAGGAAGATTGTTTTGTCCGGATCAGAAGCGATTCTTTGCCGATAAAGGAATGATAGAACACACCATTGGTCTGAGGAGAATCTCCTATTTCAGCCCAGTCAAACATAATGAGCAGAATACCGTCGGTACGATTTTTTAATCGTGCCAGGGTTGCAAATTGTATGCCCTCCTGCAGGTAGTTGCCCATGGCAACCACTTTCCAGGTTGTATCGGTGACACCGTTTTTTTCGACCCGATAATCGATATTCCCGTAGGAGAGGAGTTCAAATTCTCCAAATTCTTTTTGAATATACTCATGATCATGTGCCCAGAGGCTGGTGATACCGCCGTTTGCGAAGGGAGGCACCGGAAGTTTTCCCGATGACCGGGCAATAACACCGGCACCAACCAGGCAACAGAGCAAGACTATACCGGCGGTAACACGAAGGGACGATCTAATCATACACGTCTCCTTTTTCAGGCAATTTTTTTCTGGCCTTTAATAAAACTGTAGGTCGGCTCTTTTTTCTCTCGAACAACATCACGGGTAACCAGACATTCCTTAATGTCTTTTCGTGAGGGGATATCGAACATGATCGGTCCGAGCACCCTTTCCAGCACATTACGAAGACCACGGGCGCCGGTTCCTTTCCGTTGCGCGATCCTGACGATTTCCCGTAAAGCTTCACGGGCAAATGTCAATCTGACTCTCTCCATGGAAAACAGCTTCTGATACTGTTTTGTCAGCGCATTTCTGGGCCGGGTCAGGATCTCGAGCAATGCATCTTCATCAAGCTCATCCATGCCGAACATTGCCGGTACCCGTCCAACCAGCTCGGGAATCATACCGAATTCGATAAGATCGTCGGGCTCTACTTTTCTCAGCGTATCGCCGATTTTCATCGATTTTTTACCCCGCACCTCGGCATTAAATCCCATCCGGCTCTCATTAAGCCGTCGTTCGATAATATTTTCCAGTCCTACAAACGCACCACCGCAGATAAAAAGGATATCCCGTGTATTTATCTGCACCAGGTTCTGTTCGGGATGTTTCCGTCCGCCCTTAGGCGGAACTGATGCAACAGTGCCTTCAAGAATTTTCAGCATCGCCTGCTGAACACCTTCCCCGGAAACATCACGGGTTATCGAAGGATTCGCGGATTTACGGGCAATCTTATCGAATTCATCAATGTAGATAATCCCTTTTTCGGCACCGGCAACATCGTAATTTGCCACCTGAAGAAGTCTTACCAGCATATTCTCGACATCTTCACCCACATATCCGGCCTCGGTAAAGATGGTCGCATCGACAATGGTAAAAGGAACTTTCAGCAGTTTGGCCAGCGTTTGAGCGATCAATGTTTTTCCCGTCCCGGTAGGGCCGATCATGAGGATATTGGCTTTATCGATTTCAACATCGCTTTTATCCTTCGCGGCTCTGGACAGAACACGCTTGAAATGGTTATATGCGGCAACGCATACCCCCCTTTTCACGCTATCCTGACCGATCACATACTGGTCGATAAACTCTTTTAATTCAAGGGGAGTCGGAAGCGTATCCCAGGAGAGGCCGTCGGCAATTGTTGCCTTGTCTTCTCGCAGGATTTCATTGCACATTTCAACGCAATCGTTGCAGATATGGACCGACGGGCCGGTTATCATTCTGTCGACGCCATCAGTGCCCTTACCGCAGAAAGAGCACTTGATTTTTGGATATTTGGCCTTTGTATTCATTGTACAGGCTCCATGTGTTTTTTATTCCCGGGATGAAAGAATCTCATCTATTATACCATACTCTTTTGCCTCGTTTGCGTCCATATAAAAATGACGGTCCGTATCTTTCTGGATTACATCGATTTTCTGTGCAGTATGGTTGACGAGGATATTGTTGATTGTTTCTTTTATCCGGACAATTTCTCGGGCATGAATTGCAAGGTCGGATGCCTGTCCGCCACCGCCGCCCAGGGGCTGATGGAGCATGACCCGGGAATGGGGCAGCGCATACCGTTTTCCCTTGGTGCCGGCGGCAAGTAGTACTGCTCCCATACTGGATGCCTGACCGATACAAATCGTGCAGACATCAGGTTTGATATACTGCATGGTATCATAAATCGCTAATCCGGAAGACACATACCCGCCGGGAGAATTGATATAAATTGTAATATCCTTATCGGCATCTTCATATTCCAGAAAAACAAGCTGTGCCATAAGCAAATCGGCAATCGGATCGGTGATTTCACTTCCCAAGAAAATGATCCGCTCTTTCAGCAAGCGGGAATAGATATCATACGACCGCTCACCTCGTCCGGTCTGTTCAATTACCATTGGTATGAGTGACATATATTTTTCCTTTCGTTATAGATTTCCTTATTTCTTTTCGCTTGAAAGTGTTGTTTATTGTGAATCCGGCTCAATGTCTTTTACAAGTAATGTGAGCGTTTTGAGTTCCCGGATATCGTTCCGGATCCGGTTGGTTGTTCCGTTCTGCCGAAAGACCTGTTTTATCTGATCGAAAGGTTGATTATACTGATCGGCGATCTTCTGTATTTCGGCATCCACCTCTTCCTGAGTAGCCTTGATATTTTCTTTCTTTGCAATATAATCGATGATACGGTACCGTTTAAGCGCCTTGACCGCCGATTCCCGGTAGCGGGATTCGATTTCTTCTCGGGAAGGAACAGGCCTTCCCTGAGCCGCGTATTGCTTAGCCTCCTCATAAACATGGTCGATATAATGCTCGACTCGCGAGGGAGGTACATCAAAGGGATTTTTATCGATGAGTGTATCGATCGCTTTGTTATAGGCTTCATTACGCGCCCGTTCATTTTCCCGTTGCTGAAGGTCGTTGCGGATCGCTTCCCGAAGTGCCTCCTCATCGGCAAAATCGCCCACTTTTTTCAGAAATTCTTCATTGATCTCCGGAAGCTTTCGTTCCTGGACTTTATTCACCTTTACCGACATTTTACCGGTTTTCCCTGCAAGTTCGGGATCGCCATAGTCGGATGGAAATTTGACGGTGATATCGGCGGTGTCTCCTGCGCGTAATCCGGTTAAGCCTTTATCAAATTCCTTGATCTGGCTGGCGCCAATCTCGATCGGATACTGGGGACTGGTCACTTCGGGTTTCTCTTCTCCATCAACTTCAACCCGTTCGTATTCAATCGTGACAAAATCTCCTTTTTTCGACTCCCGATCAACATCCTCGAATTCCGCAAGCCGTTCCTGAAGATTGGTAATGGCTTCATCAACATCCACTTTCTTTATCTTTTTCGGCGAAACTTTAACCTTGAGTTTTTCATATCCCTTGATTTGTATTTCCGGATCGACTTCCATTTCAATGGAAAAGGAAAGCGGAGTGCCTTCTTCGGTATTCATTTTGTTGATCTTACCCTGACTTATCGGAGTAAGTTCATGTTCCCGACAGGCCTGTTCAAATGATTTCTGTATGAGACTTTCTATCACCTCGGCACGGATTGCATCACCGTATTTCGACTTTAAAATATGGGGAGGAACTTTTCCTTTTCGAAACCCGGGAAGCTTTACCTGCTTTTTGTAGTTTCCCAGTTTTTCCGAAAAAGCGCTGTCGATTTCATCTTCAGGCACTTCTATATCCAGGATTCTTTTCCATGATTCGGGTTTTTCAATAGTGGTTTTCAATAAACTCCTCCTTCAAAGAAACATCATGCACACAATGCGAGAAGGGGGAATCGAACCCCCACAGGTTGCCCTACTAGATCCTAAGTCTAGCGCGTCTACCAATTCCGCCATCCTCGCAATAAGCGGGTAATTGTATATGGAACACCAAAAAATAACTGATTTGCCCTCAAGAAGACAATAAAAGGGGGGGACTGATCACCAATTGCGGATATTTATCAATTGGAAAAACTGGATTTATGGCATGGTCTATTGGACCATGTACTGTTGAATTACGGGCTTCGGAGTAAAAAAAGAGCCCTGCTTCAACTTACGCCGATTTTTTGAGCCCTTTTTCAAGATATAATGGTGTTTCCCTTGAATAGCTCGTGAATCCGCAGGCAGCGGCTCTACTTACTACCCAAAGTAGAATTCCCTGAAAAATGGTGTTCGGTCAAAAAATGCGATATACGCAAGTGAAACAGAGCTTATCTACTAATATAATCAAAAATTTCTAAAAATGAACAAAAATATTACAAAATCCTCCAAAAACTGGCACAGCTTCTTATAATCCAGATTTTCAGGCCAAAGGTCCCCTTTCCCAGGGTTGATTAAGTGCTGAAATCGGATATTCTCCTGCTGAAAATAAATATCTATTACTACGTTAATGATAGCATAAAATTTTGTTTATCCTTACTATTAAACATATATTTATCACTATTTAACTATATCATACCTGAGGAGTATTGTTAATGGCACAATTTATCGTTGAGGGTGGTAAGCAGCTTCACGGCTCAATAAGCGTGACAGGAAATAAAAATGAAGCACTTCCTCTCATTGCGGCGTCATTGTTATGCGCTGATCCGATCGCCCTTTACAACTCGCCTGATATTGTTGATGTTCGCACCATGCTTGAAATTGCAGAACACCTTGGAACCAGAGTAAAAAAAAATAAGCCGGGTATTATCAGTCTTCACACTCCTTCAATTGAAAAGACAGAACTGCCGCTCATGCTCTCATCGCAGATACGGGCCTCTATTCTGTTTGCTTCGGCGCTCCTTGCCCGCACAGGCCAGGCTATTATTCCTCAACCGGGGGGTGATTCTATCGGCCGACGACGTCTGGATACACATTTTCTGGTTTTTGAACACCTCGGAGCAAAGTTGAAAATACAACGGAAAGTCGACGAGCGGGGTCTTCAAACAACGGCATATGTCCTCGAAGCTCCAAAGGGTATCACCGGCGCTTCCATTTATCTTGATGAAGCATCTGTTACAGCGACAGAAAATGCTCTTATCCTGGCTTCGGCGGCAAAAGGTAAAACAACGATCGCCAACGCAGCATCAGAACCCCATGTACAGGGTCTCTGTCATTTCCTCAAGCAAATGGGGGTAAAAATAAAGGGCGTCGGTTCAAATATGCTGACCGTTTACGGAACCGATCAATTCACCCCTGCAGAACATGTGGTGGGAAGTGATTACATTGAAGCGGCATCATTTATCGGCCTTGCGGCGGCAACCAGATCGTCTATAACGGTCACCAATATCAATACTCAAATAATGCGAATGATCCTTTTTCAATTCGAACGAATCGGGGTAGTGGTAGAAAACGATTATAAAAAACGGATGATCCATGTTCCGGAAAAACAGCCGTTGACCATAAAAAAGGATCTGGGAAGCGTAATTCCAAAAATCGAAGACAGCCCCTGGCCCGGATTTCCGGCCGACCTGGTTTCAATCCTTCTTGTTGTGGCAACCCAATCCAGAGGTACCTGCCTTATTCACGAAAAAATGTTCGAAGCCCGGTTGTTTTTTGTTGACAAACTGCTGAGCATGGGCGCACAAATCGTGCTCTGTGATCCTCACCGTGCAGTTATCGTAGGCCCTTCACCCCTCTATGGAGCTTCAATCAGTTCTCCTGATATCCGTGCAGGAATGGCACTGCTCATTGCAGCACTTGCCGCAGAAGGTCAGAGTCATATACAAAACATCGATCAAATTGACAGGGGATATCAGAATATCGACATCCGGTTGCAGAGTTTAGGGGCCCAAATCACGAGAAAAGAATAACTGCACCATTATACATCCCTGAGCTTGAAATGGTTTCAGACACTTTTGGGTAAACAGTTTAATATTTTTTTCTTGATCCTGATAAATTACTGAAGGTAATTTTATCTTACAAAAGATTTGTGCCTGATTTCCTTTAAAGGCCATTTAATGTATTATACTCTCGAACAACTTCTTCCGATCCTCAAGAAAGTTACCATCTTTGCCGGTCTGGGTGAAGAGAATATCAGCCGGATTGCGGAAAAATGTGAAATCGTGAAATTTCCCGCCGGTGATGTTATTATCAGAGAAGGTGAGCAGGGAAAAGACATTCTGATTATAATCAGCGGTACGGCCAAAGTTATTCTGGATATCGATAGAGAAGCACTTGAAATCATTCAGCTTGGAGCGGGCAAATGTCTTGGTGAGGTATCTGTGATCGGAATATTGAACCATAGTGCTTCGGTGGTTGCCATCGAAGATATCGAGGTGCTGGTTTTGTCGAGAAAAATCATGATGGAAATATTCGACAGAGACAAAAATCTTTTTTCAATTCTCATTCTCAATATTGCCCGCGAGCTTGCACGACGGCTCCATCATACCGACGAAATTCTCCTTCATTACGGGAAAAGAGCCGCGGGAATCCACTAAAAGACGGTGTAATACAAAGCAGACAGACATAATGTCGCCACAATCATTACCCCTGCAGGCCCGATCAGCCAGGGATAGGATTGTATCAGCCGGGATTTGAAATACTCGTTGGTGACCATAAAACAGATATGCACCGGTGAAAGCAACATGCCCACATAACCGAAACCGAAGGCGAGTGCGGTCGTTGCTGCAATTACATTAAATTCGGGTGATTCCCCTAAAAGTGCAAAAACAAGGGGAAAACTTGCTCCTACAAATCCCATGGCAATACCGGTAATAATACCCGAGATAAGCGGGACTAACATGATCACAAGCACCAGCGGAATGCCGGTTTCCAGAAACTCATCACGCATAAGCGAAACAAGGGTCATCCCCTCTTTTCCCAGGGGCGTTTTCAAGGCAACAGAATAGAGCTGTACCCCCAGTACTACGGCAATAATTGTCCAGAGACTTTTCTGTTTAAAGATCTGAAGCGTTGGAATGATTGCACCGGTCTTTTTAAAAAATACCAGGACCAGTGAAAACCCTAATCCGGCAAGAATTGCAGGAATATTACTCAATGATTCCGGTGATCCGAGAATTTTCATTGCCCAGGTCCCCGCAACAGCAAAAAGCACCAGTGCGCCGATAGGAACCAGCGTATGCATCACGGCCTTAGTGTCATACACGATATTTTCATTATCAACCTTTTTTGATATAATGGAGCGAAGGATAAAAAAGTATCCTGCAGCAACCGCAACGATAGTAAAGGGGATTTGAAGGGCGAAATAGATGCCGGGAGGAAGCTGCGAAAACTTAATTGCTAAAATCACACCGGGATAAAGCGGCCACCAGTATTCCCATATATGTCTGAACCAGTAATTGATCGCCACTTTATGGGCCGAGTGTAACGAATCGTTTTCATCGACCGACTTAACAAAAGGAGCAGAAAACAATGCACCTCCGGGCATGGGAAGCAACCCGATGAGGGCGGGAAATCCGGCATAAAGAACGGTCGTCTTCTTGAATATCCCTTTTAATGCATCAATTGTCCGCTGCATTTTCCCTGTCTTTCGAAGGGCCTCGGTGAAAAAAATCAGCGCAACGATCGCTATAAGAAGCAATACATTTTCTGGAAGAAGCAGCAATCTTAAACGACGAAAGACACGGCCGAATCCGGTGCCGGCCCAAATCATAAGGCCCAGAGAATTAACAAACATGGAAATCCCCAGCGGAATTTTCATTCGATACAACAGTAATATACCAAAGAATGAAACTGCTATTTTTATGAACGCGGGGATGGAGAGTAACCAGTCTGCCATTGAAATCTTATATTCCGTTATTCAAAAAAATGATCGCCATTTATTCAAGTCAGCCTCGTAAAAATACTATTCGGTTTTTCAATCTATATCACCCTCAAAGTATCTTTAATTCACAGGACACACGACGGTGTCCTTGACGACACGTTTCAATAAAAAATTTACCTGAGCGATTTCATGAGCAACGAATCAGAAAAAACGAATTCGACCTTACAGAAAGTTGTCAGAAGCGGCGTTGTTTTCATTCTTATCATTGTAATCTTTTTCTTTATTGAGATACTTCCCTTGCATTTCGGCCCCCGACAGATTCCGTGGGAAGGTCTGATACCAGTGATAAAAAGCAAGCTTCCGAGGATAACACTTATCGCAGCAGCGGCGGCAGTCTTTATAAGCCTGCGGAGAACACAATAAATCACCAACTGCAAATCGCCACTAAAATTGTAACGTCTTGTATATCAAAACATATATTTGAATGTAATAATGTTATATCACCTATCCAAAAGGAAAAAAAAATCATTCCATTCTCTTTATCCCCGGCAGGAAAATATCAGTAATTATGCTCATTGAATATCTTTACCGTAATACCGAAATCTATCTGCTGTACAGCCGTCTTTTCAGCACAAGCATTGCAACGATCCTTTCATTCGGCGCCGCGATGATTACCTTCCCCTTCTATATCAATTACCTTCGAAAACTCAACTTCAGTTCGGAATTGGAACCGGAAAAAAACGGCAAAGGTGAACCGGTCATGCCGGCGGGAATTCTTTTTTTAATAATTATAATTGCGGTATCCCTCCTCACCGCCCGGTTTAATTCCTATGTGATATCTACTCTTATCATTTATTCTTTTTTCAGTATAATCGGTGCGGTGGATGATATAGCCAAAATAGTCAACAAACGGCGGCTGGCAAAAGGGCTGATAACAAAGCAGGACTATCAGTATAAATCGGACGGTATTTCTGCCAGCCTCAGATTGACGCTTTATATTCTCATTTCAGGCGGCGTTGCTATTCTTGCCTATAAGTATATTCCCAATATTAATGGTCATATTACCATTCCTTTTCTCAGCGTCGAAAAGATTTTTCCCTATCTTCCGGCTTGGCTCTTTGTACCGTTTATGACACTGGTTGTTGCGGTATTGGCCAACGGCGTGAATTTTACCGATGGTGTCGATACACTGGCGACAGTACCGCTTATCACCTGTTATATTTTCGTTGTGATTATTTCATATATAGCAAGCAACAGTGTCTGGGCGGAATACCTTTTAATTCCCCATATAACCGGCGTTGAAGAAATATTGCCCATAGGCGGCGCCGTATTCGGCGTCCTCCTGGCATTTCTCTGGTTCAATTCTCCACCGTCAACAATCATCATGGGTGATTCAGGTTCCATCGGTCTTGGTGGCATGGTGGCGATTATGTTTGTTTTTATCAAGGCCGAATTTTACCTGCCCATTGTCGGTTTTATTTTCATGATGGAGTTCGTTTCTGATATCATTCAGATTTTCTGGTTTAAAACAACGGGCAAACGTTTTTTTCTTATGGCACCGATTCATCATCATTTCCAGCTGAAAATGATAAAAGATCCCTTTTACTGCAATAACAAATTTTTCGTAAACTCCAAAATCAGATGGCGGTTTCATATTCTCTCGGTTATACTTCTTATCGTGGGATTGATACTGTTTCTGAAAGTACGATAGTGGACGAAAGCTGCATTAAAATCTCAACGCCACAAAAACCATTGTATCGGATCTTTATAGTAGCGTTAATTTCACTACTCTTTTCTCCAAAAAACAGTCGACATTAACCGGTTTAAAGGCTACAATTAATATCCTATGGTAACAGATCTCTCATCGAACTATACATCACCGGCAGGCCGAGAATTTACTCTTGTTGCAGGTCGGTTTGCCGGCATTAACCCCGGCAGTCGGGTTCTGGATATGGGATGTGGCTATGGTGAAGGGACCTGCAATCTTGCACAGGAATTCAGATGCAAAATCACTGCTATCGACAATTCAAAAGAAAATATCGCCTTTGCAAAACAACTGGCGGTTGAAAGGACCGTAAGCCACCTTATCTCGTTTGAAAAACAGGATATCTTCGCAGCGGATTACAAAGATGAACCCTTTGAGCTTGTTCTTGCCGAAGGAGGGGTCTTATCCTTTATCGGCAGGAAAGAAGGCCTCAGTCTTGCACGATCATGGTCTGTTTCCCGCGGATGGCTCGCCTTTTCCGATTTGATATTTCTTTCGGAAGATGTTCCCAATGAAGTGAGTAATGTATTTGAAGCGAATAAATACCATTATGAATCGGAAGCCTCTTACAGGAAACTGATTAATAATGCCGGGTTCGACATACAATTTATTTGCCTTGTCCCTCAGAGCGGGTGGGATAACTATTATGCCCATATGGCGAAGCGTCTTGAAGATCAAAAGGGTTTTTTTGCCGATAAGCGGGTCAAACTTGCCTTTCATAAAGAGATTGATATTTTTTATCGCAAGGAAGCATTCCGATATATGGGGTATCTTTTTTGTATTGCCCGAAAAACCGAATAGGAAAAAGTATACTTTCTGTGATCGCTGTCACAGCGTATATCGACAACAAATCATATATTAAATGAATTTATATGGCTCATTCGAAACCCGACTCAAAAATCAGGAAATCTCATAGGTGCATTATATTGAAAGCAAAACCATTTAACTTATCAGCTACTCTTTATTAAGGAGGTTTTATGCAGAATCTCTTAAAACTATCTGCACTTTCCCTTGTGGCGGCCGCAGTCTGCGCTCAAGCACAGATACAACCAGTAGTATCCGGCGATAATGGAGAAGGCAAGGTCGATTGGGGGGATCGGTATATCATCGCATCGGGTATAGGTGCTCCGAACCCGGATCTTCCTGAAGCAGCTCAGCGTCCGGCAGCTATTCGTGCCGCAACGATGGTAGCGGTCAGGAACGCACTGGAAACAGCCAAAGGGATTCTGTTGAATTCTAGTACGACTGTTGAAAATTTCATGACTACAAGTGATATCATCACAACGAAAGTTTCGGGCTTTGTTAAGGGTTTCGAGCAGGAGGGCCGTACAAAATATATGAGTGACGGCTCTGTTGAAGTCACTATGAAAATTCCTTTGGACGGCATCAACGGACTGGGAAATCAACTCTACAGTGGTGATATTGGTGATAAGCCCGCTGTTACCAAATTCGAAGGTAAAAAGGCCAAAGAGAAGACCGTATTCACCGGCTTGATCATTGATTGTCGGGGGCTGAATGTCAAACCCGCACTCAGCGCCAAAATACTGGACCAATCGGGTAAAGAAGTGTATGGAAGTGCCTATATTTCACGGGAATGGGCGGTAAAATACGGTATGGTCGGCTATGCCAAAAATATCGAGCAGGCAGCCAAACTCGATCGCCTTGGTGAGGCTCCCGGTAAAATCAAAGCAGTAAAAGCATCGGGCCAGAACAGTACCGATGTTGTTATTTCCGATGAAGATGCTGCGGATGTTCGCAGTGCTGCGAAGAATCTGAAGTTTCTCTCTCAGTGTAGAGTAGTATTTGTTATCGATTGAATGTATCAATGAGAATCCCGCCCCAAAGGGGCACTCAGGAAGGAAATGATCATGAGAAAAAAAATGCTGATTCACATTGGAGGACTGCTTGTTATAGCAGGAATGATTTCTATAATGCCGGGTTGTACCAAGGCACGAAAAGCCGGCGGCCACATGGATACTCCGGAAGTCCATTATAAGCAGGGGATGAAATACTGGGATCAGGAAGAAATTGCCAAGGCCGAAGAAGAATTCAAGCTGGCAAAATCGCTCGATCCGAAATTTGGCCTCGCCTATTCGGGTTTAGCTTTAACAACGGCAAAAAAAGCCCAGGATGCTCCTGATAAAGATGCAATGAAAGACGGATTTAAAGAGGCCCACAAACTTGCCGATAAAGGAAAAAGTCTGGCATCCAAAGAACCCGGAGCGTTTATCGCAAAAGCGATGGTAATTACAATGGAAAAGCAAGGCAGAGAAGAACCCCGGAAGTGGATCAGGGATGTGGAAGCCGAATACAACCGGGCTATTAAACTGGATCCTCAGAATGCAGAAGCCTATTATCGGCGCGGGTACAGCTATAAAAAAGCCTACATGTTTTCTGAAGCCAAGGAAGATTTTGCCAAAGTGCTTGAACTCGACAAGGGTTTTACCAACAAAGCCGATCGGGAATTCAAGTTGATCAACGACATTGAACGGGCTGCTCCCGGTACTGAAGTAGGAAAGAAGATCGCACTGGTAGAAAAAATATCCCGTGCAGATATCGCAGCCCTCTTTGTCTCAGAGTTGAAAATCGACAAACTTGTCGAGAAAAAACGCCCTAAAGAATACAATAACGAATTCAATGCTCCTGATGATCCCCGGGAAATGCAGGTCGATCAAAATGTCAAAATGGCTGAGATTACCGATATGGATGGGCACTGGGCAAAGAATTTTGTCATAGATATTGTTGATCTGAACATCCGCGGCCTTGAACCATATCCCGACCATACGTTCCATCCTCAGGAACTGGTAAGCCGGGGTGAATACGCCATGATGGTTGAGGATGCGATCATTGCGATTACCGGCGATGAAAGTATTGCGACAAAATATGTAGGTGAGACCGAAAGCCGGTTCCCCGACGTGAATCCTTCACACCCGAGCTATAACGCGGTCTGCACTGCTGCAGACCGGGGTATAATGGATGCCGAGATCAACGGTGAATTCGGCATACAACAATCGGTTACCGGCCCTGAAGCTCTTCTGGTTATTCGCAAATTGAAAAATTTCCTTAAACTGGAATAATATCTTACCGGCTCTTAACGATTATTTAAGGCAGGATCGTTGATCCTGCCTTTTTTAATGAATGCACCGTAATCCAAGGGACCACTTGACCATCCATCCATTTCAGGATATACTTTCATTTGAGGGTTTATGCTTGAACTGGTTGCAAAAGATCCGCAGGGAAACAATATTTTTATCTCCGGTCTCTTTGAGAATCAATGTTATAAGGTTGAAATCGAAGGCCCGGATAAAAAGCATTTTTCTCCATGTGAACTCTGTTTCACTACCAGACTTGCTGCGGAACTTGCCGCCCGTGAAGCTTCACGACATGAAATTGAATCTTCCGAATTCTGTAAAACCCTTGTCGATCTTGCTGAAGCTCAGAATTCATAAAGGACACTGCCTGTGACCAAACATCTGTCTGTGCAACTCAAGGGCAATGAGAAATGCAAAAGTATTCATGTCGGCGGCGATATAATAAGCTCCAGAATTAAAGAACTGTCGAGAATGGTCGAAAGCATCGAAAAAGCTAAATGCAGCCGGTTGATTCTTGATTTGACACAGGTTACCTTTGTCGACAGCTACGGCCTTGGAGCCTTTGTCTATTACCATACCATGCTCTCGAAAGCCGGAACCGAACTGCTCGTTGCGGCAAATGGAGCTCTCAAAGAGACGTTAACGAGTTGTAATCTGGACAAAGTTCTCAATATTGTAGATCCCTTTGATTTGCTTGCCGACTTTCCTCTTGATAAAACAACAGAGAAATAAAGCGGGATTATGATCCACTAACAGGTATGCCGGATCAAAAAAAACAAGCCCCTCGCAAGTTTTACCTTCCGAAGGGCTTATTTGGTACACCATCAAGGATTCGAACCTTGGACCCGCTGATTAAGAGTCAGCTGCTCTACCAACTGAGCTAATGGTGCATTCGTTTTCTCTTTTGGTTGTCTAAAATACTAAATTTATTTCAATAAAACAAAAATTCGTTCCAAACCGGCTAGAGCAATAAATCCAGTGCACGTAAAAACAAGGAAACCATATTGTCGGTTGGCCGTGTAGGTAGTGCACTGTTAACCAGGTCGAGCGCAACAGGTTCACCTTTGAGGGTATCGCTTTCCCCGGTCATTGAAGGCACAATAAGATTGAAAAACAGATCAGCAGATAATTTATAGGGAATATCCCGTCCTTCGATAATTTTCTGGAACGTGCTTTTCGAGAAAGCCGGATTATCCAGCATGAGCGGGAAGGCAATGGCCATTTTAGTCGAATCATTGCCCTTAACGCTGAACGTATCGACCCTGGTGGTTACGGCACTGTCCTGTTTTGTCGTATCATTAATCCGCAGATGAAAATCAGCGCCGTCAAATACCGCCCGGTTCTCGTTGGGATTATTTGCCGTAAGCGTACAAATAACGTTCAATCCTGTTGTTGAGAGGTACTGATCGTATATGTTCTGATCAGCTTCGGAAGAACCGGCTTTTTTAGGCATTACATCCAAAATTGTTTGCAACCCGGCAGGAATAACCGGTGAAACCGCAACATTATCGAACCTGAAATCGACCCCAAACACCATGAGCTTGTCTCTGATCTGCTCGGTAATTTCGCAGGAAAAAAACAAGACACAGACAGCGACACTTAAATATTTCACGTTTTTCATTCGGCCTCCCGGTTCCTGGTGGAATTATTGGAGATCTCGCCCTGCTTCATCAGGTATGATATTCGGCGTTGATCTTAATATAATCATAGGTTAAATCACAGGTATGCGCAACAGCACAGGTATTTCCCTGCCCCAGATCGATATCAATAGTCACGACTTTTTTATTCAGGGCAGCCCGCATCTTTTTTTCGGGAAATGAGACCGGGGAAGTCCCTTTGCATACAGGCATTTTGCCTAAGCACACTCTCAGCTTTTCTTTTGAGAACCGCGCGCCCGAATATCCGATCGCACAGAGAATTCTGCCCCAGTTGGGATCATTCCCGAAAATCGCTGTTTTTACCAGGTTGGAATTTGCAACCGCCTTTGCTGCAAGTTTTGAATCTTTATATGTTTTACCTCCAACGACATTAACCTCTATACGCTTCGTCGCCCCTTCACCATCTTCGGCAATTTTCGCACAGAGATTATTGCATACCTGAAACAATGCCCTTTCAAAAAGTTTGAGATCGGATTTTGATGATATTTTCACCCCGGAAGTTCCGTTTGCAAGGATCAGTGCCATATCATTGGTGGAACAATCACCATCAACCGTCAGATTATTAAATGTCCAGTCCACCACGCGTTTCATGACTCCATTCAATTCACGGGTTCCCAGAGCACTATCGGTTGTAATAAACGAGAGCATTGTTGCCATATTCGGATGGATCATGCCCGAACCTTTTGCACTTCCGCCGATATGAAATGTCCCTTGGGACGTGACCACTCTTACGGCATATTCTTTGAACCTGGTATCGGTCGTCATTATGGCCTGGGAAAAGAGACGGCCATTTCCGGTGGAAGCACCCTGTACCAGCCCCGGGATCGAATGGAGGATGGATTCCATGGGAAGTGAATTCCCTATAACACCGGTCGAGGCGACAAGAACCGATTTCATTTTAGTTTTCAAGCAACGAGCAACCGCTTGAGCAAGAGCTTTGGTATCCTTTTCACCTTGAACACCGGTACAGGCATTGGCATTGCCACTGTTGCAAAATATTGCCGTTATATCATTTGAAGGAAGTATTTTTTCGCACCAGTTCACGCAGGAAGCTCGTATATTGTTTTGCGTAAAAGCTCCGGCAGCGGTGCAGGGGACCTCACTTCCTATAAATGCTGCATCACAGTCACCCGACTGTTTGATCCCGGCATACAAGCCATTTGCCGTAAATCCCTTCGAAGCGGTTACGCCTCCCTGTACTGATTTGATCTGGGGTGTTGAACTCATTAACGCCTCTCACTCAAATTTTTATAAACAAATATCTTGAATATCAGAACTCTGATACTGAATAATGGCTGCCATCAACCAACTGAAAGGCCGACCGGCTTTAGGAAAAATATAATCGGGACACTCCGTATGATGAGATAAATTCCAAAACCCCCGGAATAACCAGCGTTATTTTGCCTACACCCCTGCCGGTCTCAAAATACCTTATCAGGTGATATATCTAATATATTGACAAACCCGGCACAAACATTTATACTTAAAAATTGGATGTATTTTCCAGCAATTTGAAACAGATGTTCTAATCTTGTGAAACGCTACACAATTTCCATCGTTCAATTAGTCATGATACCCTTCGTGCTCCGGGCCCAGGAACTCTATGAGCCCCCACACCGATCAACATCATTTGTCCCTCCTCAACGCAGCGTAAGCCGGGAAAATTATTACCTGGTAAAAAAGTGGGACACGCTTTGGGATCTGTCCGGCCGCTTTCTGGAAAATCCTTTCAGATGGAAAGAGATCCACCGGCTTAATCCCTCTATCGGAAATCCGCACTGGATATATCCCGGCAATAAGCTCATTATTCCGGGAGTGCATAGCACATCATCCTATTCTTCGGTCGAAAAGCCGGATTTTTATGCACTCACCAGAGGCTTTCTTGACAACACGGCAGCAGAAGACAGCGATACATCAGCAAAAGCAACTCTCCAAGACACCTCACAGCAACAGAAAAATGATTCTCTCCTCGATTATTCCGACCTTCGTGCAACACTGTTGTCGGATAACTTTTTCTCTCCCCAGTTCATGGAGAGGATCGGTTTTCTCTGGTTTCAGAAAGATGCAAAAGGTATGCTGTACCCGGGGAATGGAGTCATAACGGAATGCGACGATCAAAATGTATACCGTCAATTTGATGATATGACTGCAGAACTCTATGACGGAGCATCCTACTCACGAGGCGACCTGGTCAACATATACCATTCCGATCGTTTTGTGAAATTCAAAGGAAAAACGGCCAATCTGGTCAGAGTAGTGGCAAAGGCAAAAGTTGTTCTGGTGAAAGATTCTCGAATCCGCCTGCAGCTTTATAAACTCTGGGACATCGTGGAATGTGACGATCATATCGGTCCTGCGCCCCCACCGGAACCACTGGAATTCGACGATTTGGTCGACGCTCCCTCGGCAGTAGAGGCAGAAGTCTTTGAGAGAATCGAAGAAACCGAAAGTCCCTATTTATTCAGATGCTTTTTGATCGATCAAGGCAGTGAGAAAGGGATTACTACAGGCGATCTCTTTGCGATATACCCTGTTAAAGAAGATAATGTCAGCGATCGTCCATCGGCAATTGCCTGTGTTGTTAATACCCGGGAAACATCGAGTTCGCTGGTTGTGGTAAAACTGTTTTCGACCCGGATCGAACCGGGAGATAAGGCGATACGCGTTAAAAGAATCAAATTCAAGGAATAACTATGGCTCGACTTCTGATAAAATTCGGCAGGCGACTGGTTGTCAGTAAACGGCATAAGCAGGTACGTTCCAGTATTATTTTCCTGTTCACCAATTTTCTGGGCACCATGAGTATACTCTTTGCAATCGAAGTACTGCTCATTATGTGCGGTCTCGAGAATATCTGCCTGCCTATCAATTACGGTGCAATTGATATCCTTTCGAAGGTCATTTTTTAATCGTCTCCATCGAGTAAGAGGAGGGCTCACACCCTCCGTCTTCTCACACCACCGTACGTACGGTTCCGTATACGGCGGTTCGTGATTGATTACGGATCGTTATAAATCGATCGAGCAGTGACGTCAGACCCATTTTGTCAAAGTCGGCCTTCTTGAAAGCTTCGTTCATGTGTGAGGCCCCAGCATTCCACCAAGGCCCACGTCCGTTTGTGGCGGATCTCCATGCACGAACTTCATCCAGACCACGCTTCATCAAGTTCTTCGCTCTGGTATAAGGACGCTTCCATTGGCGCCATTTGATACGCCGCAGTTTACGGCGTATCCATTGGTCGAGTTCCTCGAACACATTCTTTACCTCTGCTAGCTTGAAGTAAGATTGCCATCCGATTAGAACAACCGATATTTCCTTACACACCGTTACAATATTACGGCCCCGACCTTTGCGGAGTATGTCCCGCAACTTGCCCTTGAGTCGTTCTACCGAACGTGGTGCCACCTTCAGACGAACTTTCTTCTCATTTGTCATCGAGTAGCCAAGAAATTTACGTTTCCATGGACGGTCTACTGCACTCTTGTTGGCGTTCACCTTCAG
>WJLZ01000079.1 GCA_014728215.1 Chitinivibrionales bacterium | reverse complement strand
CGTTTTGATACCGTGGATTAAAGATTTATCACAGCCGGAAGTAATATTTACATTGCCCTTCAATATTCCTATGTATGGGGATAATTTTGCACTGCTTCCTATCGCTATGGCGGTATTGACCTATTTCCAGAATAAAATGACTATTAAAGATCCAAATCAAAAGGCTATGATTTATTTCATGCCCATATTTCTTCTTGCACTTTTTAATAGTTTTCCTGCGGGACTGGTATTATACTGGACATTTTCCAATGTGATGGGTATACTCCAACAGAAATTCGTTAATAAAAACACCTCAGAGGCGGCGAATACCGTTCCAACCGCGACACAAACCCGCGGAAAAGCAAAAAAGAAGAAATAACTATCTGAGTGGAATGAATAACACCATTATTGCGCCATCATCAGCGCCGGGCCGGGCAGCCATTGCTGTCATCAGGTTATCGGGAGATAAAACCTTTGATATAGCCGATAGTTTAATCAAGGAAAAAGAAAAGTTCAGGCGCTGTCCGGCGAATAATATCCGTTTATATTCTTTGATTGAGCCTGTAAGCGGATATATAATCGATGAAGTGACGGCGGTTAAATACAGTAATCCCCATTCCTATACAGGAGAGGACATGGTTGAAATATTCTGCCATGGCGGTCCTGTAATTGTAGAAAAGATAATTAGTGCTGCCCTTGGATCTGGGGCACATTATGGTCAAAAAGGAGAGTTTACCAGGCGCGCCTTTTTAAATGGAAAAATTGATGTTTTAAAAGCGGAAGCGATAAATGGACTAATTGACTGCAGGTCTGATGCCGGGCATAGGGCTGCACTCCAAAATTATCTGAGTGGAAATAAGCAAAAACTGGAGGAATGGAGAAAATGTGCAGAGGAACTGCTTATGCTTCTGGAATCATCAATAGAATTTCCTGAAGAGGAAGATATTTCGGAACAAAAAACAAAAAAGAGAATATGGGATATTCTAAAAGAATTGGAATACTCCGTTAAAAAAGAGATAAATAAAAGGGAATCGATAAAACAGGCTGAAAAAGGATTAATTATACCAATAATAGGGCCCAAAAACGCGGGGAAATCTACCTTATTTAATATTTTGCTTGATTCTGAGCGATCAATTGTGCATCATCAAGGTGGAACAACGAGAGATTTCATATCTGAAGCGATTTTGATAGATGGAATAAAAGTAACAATAATCGATACGGCAGGTATTGGTGAAGCAAGAGAAGAAATTGAGAAAATGGGGATTGAGCGGGCATGGGACATAATAGATAACAGCAGTATTGTTATATGGATTACTCCTGGAAATGAGCGGTTTGAAAATCAGGAGAGAATAATAGAAGAAAAAATTTCCGGAAAAGAGGCTGTGATAATTTTAAGCAAAGCCGATAAGGGCAACGATTCAACGAAAACGGATTATTTCAGAAAGAAAAACAAGTCTATAGTATCGGCATCCCTGATTGAAGAAAAGGGAAGAGATAATATTAAAGAGTACATCCGAAGCGCTGTTAAAAAAAACAGTGAAAAAATTACTGAGTTTGGGTTAATACAAAACGAACGGCATGAACAGATAGCGAAATCAATATTAAGTATAATTGAAACGACGAAAACTCGGGATAATGAAAGCGAAGAAGTATTATCCTATCATATCAGAGAAATCGAAGAACTGATACAAGCGTTTACCGGGAAAATCACCTCGGATGATATTTTGAACAGGATATTCGAGACCTTTTGCGTAGGAAAATAAATCAAAGATGTTTCACGTGAAACAACTCGAAGTAAAATCATGAAATTTAATATAATTGTTGTCGGTGGAGGACACGCAGGCATTGAAGCATCGTATATTGCTTCAAAAATGGGTCTTTCTGTGCTTATGGTCACGTCTCATCTGGATATGATCGGCCACATGTCCTGTAATCCTGCTATCGGGGGGATAGCAAAGGGCACTATTGTTCGAGAAATAGATGCTCTTGGAGGGCTTATGGCCCGTATAGCCGATAAAGCAGGAATTCATTTCAGAATGCTCAACAAGAGTAAAGGCATGGCAGTATGGGGGAACAGGGCTCAGGAAGACAGGAAACTCTACAGACACTATGCAAAGGAAGAAATTGAGAAGAGTCCCGGCATTTCTCTTTTCCAGGGGTTTGTTCTGTCGATAAAAGAAAAGGGAGGGAAAGCTAAATCGGTAATAGTCGATTCAGGAGAAGAAATTGAGGCAGCAGCGATTATTCTTACGATGGGGACTTTTTTAAACGGCCTCATTCATATCGGCTTACAATCATCACCCAGTGGAAGGCTCGGAGAACCGCCGTCTCTGGGGCTTACTGAAAACATTATCTCCTATGGTATTAAAGCTGGAAGACTCAAAACCGGGACCTCTCCGAGGATTGATGGACGCACCCTTAATAAGAAGAAGCTGCAAATCCAGTCTGGTGACGAAAGTCCATGGCCATTTTCTTACGCAACGGAAGAGGTACCGGAAAACAAAATCGAGTGTCTGGCGTCACGAACAAACATAAAAACACATCAGATAATACGGGAAAATCTCGACCGGTCACCGCTGTATACCGGCATAATAAAAAGCACTGGCCCGCGCTATTGTCCTTCTATCGAAGATAAAGTTGTACGGTTTGGAGATAGGGATGGTCATGCATTATTTTTAGAACCCGAAGGCCTGGATACTCAGGAGATGTATTTGAATGGATTGGCAACAAGTTTGCCCTTTGATGTTCAAATAAAAATGGTGCAAAGCATCTCCGGATTAGAAAAAGCCAAAATTGTTCGACCAGGCTATGGAATCGAATATGACTTTTTTAAACCCACCCAGCTTTTACCGACCCTTGAATCTAAGATCATCAAGAACCTCTTCTTTGCAGGACAGATTAATGGCACATCAGGGTATGAAGAGGCTGCCGGTCAAGGTGTTGTTGCTGGTATCAATGCCGGCGCAAACATTATCGGCCAGGATCCGGTTATCCTCTCACGCGACAGCTCATATATCGGAGTATTAATTGATGACCTTGTTACCAAGGGCACTGAAGAGCCTTATAGAATGTTTACATCCCGGGCGGAATACCGCCTGCTTCTCAGACAGGATAATGCAGATGAAAGACTTATGCCTCTCGCCGCTGCCAGAAATATTGTAGATTTACCTGTTTATGAAAAGAGAAGGCGGTTGTGGGATGAAAAAAAGAGATGGATGGATAAATTAGGAGAGCTAAAAATAACAGCAGATATGGCAGCAAAAACCGAAAAAGATATTTCAATGAAAGCATCAGTAAAAGGAATCGATTTTCTCAAACGACCCCAGGTAACGCTCGATGATATTCTGAGCGTATTGGATGAAGAGATTATGGACAGGGATCTTAAGGCTCGCATAGAGGCGGACATCAAATACAGCGGATTTGTACAAAAGCAGATTGATGAAGTTAAGCGGCTTAAAAAAATGGACAATGTTAAAATACCCCTTTCCATCGATTATTCTGCAATATCGGGATTATTGTCTGCATCAAAGACAACGCTTGCCCAGGTCAAGCCCGTTTCGCTTGGACAGGCATCTCGAATTCCCGGGGTAACTCCTTCGGATATTACAGTATTAATGATATATCTGGCAAAGCATGTTTCTGAAAATGTTTCACGTGAAACGGTGTAAATTATGAATAAAACTCAGCAATCATTTATGAGTCGTGCCAAAAAACTGTATGAATTGAAAGAGCTTGAACGTCTTGGCCTGACGCCCGATCTTGAACAGCGAAATATGATTCTTGCGTATATGGCGACCCTGCTTAAATGGAATCAAGCTGCAGGTCTGGTATCAAAGAAGGATGAAGAAAACCTTTTTATCCGCCATTTTTGTGATTCTTTGCAGCCGCTCTTACTTTTCGGGTTTAAAAAAAATGCTCGTGTTCTTGATGTCGGCGCAGGAGGCGGTTTTCCCTCGATTCCAATCAGAATTTTCAGGCCCGACCTTAAAATGGTGCTGGCAGAATCTAATAAAAAGAAGGCGAAATTTTTAGAAGAAGTTATTGCTGAGCTTAACATTGAAAATGCTGAAGTATTACCCAAACGGATCGACCAGAAAACCTGTTTTCCCGAAAAATTCGACTATATTATAACTCGCGGTGTTACGACGCTTCAAAAATTCTCGAGCATTGCTAAAATGCATGTCACGCCTGAAGGAAGGATGTATACGTTTAAATCCCGTGATTTTACCGACGAGCTTGAAGAGATTACGTTAAATAAGGACAAAGAGCAGGTCCGGATCAGTGAAATTGCAGAGTATGATCTGGGAAATCAGATATTCGGGTTAAAACTTGTCTCTCTTGAACGCATTAACTAATTTAGCTAATAAGGCGTTGAAAAGTTGGTAAAACTATTATCGACCTATCTTTAGTTTTTTCATTAAATATCTTAATATGTTGATATACTATGATTTAGGCTGGAACTCGCCGTAAAAAGGGTGATTGGATAAAGTGTTGATAAGTTGTTTATAACCTGTTTGTTTGATTGGTGGTCCTGTGGCAAAAGTAATTTCAATATGCAATCAGAAGGGTGGCGTAGGAAAGACGACAACAGCGGTCAATCTCGCTGCCTGCCTTGCCGCCGCCGAAAATAAATGTCTTCTTGTCGATATGGATCCACAAGCCAATGCAACAACCGGCTTCGGTATCGATAAAGACGATGTTGATCTTTCGATGTACGATATAATTACCAGTAGAAATTTCGGCGAAAAAAAGATCTCGATCGAAGATATTATCATTCAGAGTCCTGATATCGAATATCTTCATATCGCACCTTCCTCCCCGGAACTTGCCGGTGCTGAAATAGAGCTGGTAAACAGCATCGCACGGGAAAAGAAGCTTGATAATGCTTTGGAACCCGCACGCTCGAAATATGATTTCATTATTATCGATTCACCGCCGTCGCTTGGTCTCCTGACTATCAATGTTTTATCGGCGGCAGATTCGGTACTTATTCCTATTCAGTGCGAGTATTATGCTTTGGAAGGACTTGCCGAACTGCTCAATACGATTCGTCTTGTGCAAAAAAGCCTCAACTCAAAGCTGACTATCGCAGGTGCGTTGCTGACTATGTTTGATGGCCGGCTCAATTTATCCCGTCAGGTGGCAGAAGATGTCAATTCTTACTTTTCGGGAAAGGTTTTTGATACTGTTGTTACCCGGAATGTGAAATTGTCGGAAGCTCCGTCATTCGGTAAACCGATAATTCTCTATGATATAATGTCGTCAGGATCAGATAATTACCTTAAGCTTGCGAAGGAAATTGCGAATAATGGCTAAGAAAAAGGCTCGCCGTGCCCTGGGGAGAGGTTTAACTAATCTTATACCGGTGGATAATGAAGAAACCGGGAGCGGTAATGAAGTGATGCTGGTTGATGTGAATGCTATTCATACTAATCCATATCAGCCTCGTACCGATTTTGATCAGGATGAAATAGACGGGCTTTCAGAGAGTATCCGCAATCAGGGGCTTCTCCAGCCGATCATTCTTCGAAAAAAGAACGATGGGTATGAAATTATCTCCGGGGAGCGACGATTCAGGGCAATGAAAAAACTCGGAAACGATTCTGTTCCGGCTATCGTAAAAGCCCAGATCAGCGACCATGATATGCTTGAAATGGCTCTGGTCGAAAATATTCAACGGGAAGATCTTAATGAAATTGAAAAGGCCTATGCCTACCAGCGCCTTCTGCTCGAGTGTAATCTTTCTCACGAAAAATTGTCCGAACGGGTAGGAAAGAGCAGAAGCGCCATAACAAATAGCCTCCGTCTCCTGAAGTTACCAAAAGAAGTGCAAAACTATGTCCGGAATGGTAAACTTTCTATGGGTCATGCCCGCGCGTTGTGTGCTCTTGAAAGTTCGGATGAACAAAAAGAGGTTGCACAGGCGATTCTGACCGATGCACTTTCTGTTCGGGATGTCGAAAAACTTACCCAGGAAGGTGATCGGCGGAAAGATGTAAAAAAGGCAAAAAAACAACCATCGTCAACCGGGAAAAATATCGATCCGGATTTGAAAAAAGTAGTCGAAAAGCTCGAATATCATTTTGGTACTCCGGTGGGTATTAAAACGTCACCCAAAAAAGAAAAAGGAAAAATCGAAATATCCTTTTTAGGTACCGACGATTTGAATCGAATCCTCGATATACTGTTTTAATCCGGACAGCACGTCACTTCATATTAAGTCTATGAGCGGGCATAATAAATATTACACCATAATGTTTGTTCCGGAGGACAATGCCCGTACCTTCTCCGTTCGTGTTAACCGGGGTATAATACGAACGTGTGCATTTTTTATAGCACTCCTGTGTGTTGGCCTCTTAGTGCTGGTCCTGCTTTCGGGAAAAATCAGTCTCAAGCTCCAGATGGTTGATGTTTTAAGAAAAGAGAATCAAGAGCTTGCCCACCAAAATGAAGCGCTTGTGCAATCCTTTGAAAAAATGAAAAAAACCGAAGAATTAAGCATGTATCTCAGTAATCTTGCCCATTCTTTAGGTGAAACCCCGGTAGATCAAAAAGAAATTTCAGCTCTTAAAACCGTTCGTCAGGTCGATACCGAACCACAACTATCGGATACTCAGATAATGGAGAACGAACTGCCGGAAACCACGCCCCTGATTGGAGCTCCCGTAGCAAGTTTCTGGTCGTCGGTACCCAATATTCGTCCCGTTGATGGGTGGATTACCAAAAAGTTCAATGATAATTCTGCCGAGTCTGCGCATAAGGGGCTCGATTTTGCTGCAACCGAAGGTACTCCAATACGGGCAACTGCACCAGGGATAATCGTAAACATCGATAATGATAAATTTTTGGGCCTTATCGTCACAATCGAGCATAAATACGACTTCGTAACCCGTTATGGGCATTGTTCTCAAGTTCTCGTTTCTACTGGAAGTGAAATACAGAGAGGACAGACAATCGCACTTGTCGGCAATACGGGTCGATCTTCCGCACCCCATCTCCATTATGAGATAATCAAGGATGAAACGCAGATCGATCCTGTAAAATATATGTTTTTTAATGCTTACGACTAAGTATTCTGGAGGAACGAATGGAAAACAAGCATAGCAAGGGAGCATATACGCTTATCGG
>WJLZ01000078.1 GCA_014728215.1 Chitinivibrionales bacterium | reverse complement strand
CCATGATTATTATCTGAGTAATTCGTTTCATTGTTTCTCCTTTATTCACGTTTTTCTGTTTTGTTGACTTAAATGACGTTGTGACTGTTTCTTTTCGACCCAGAAATAGATAGTCGGCACCGCAAAGAGTGTTACCACTGTCGAGGTAATAAGTCCGAAGACCACGACAATGGCGAGTGGGCGCTGAATTTCGGATCCCGTACCGGTTGCCAAAACCAATGGAACAAGACCAAGGACAGTAGTAAGCGTGGTCATCATTACGGGCCTGAATTTGCTCCGGCAACCCGCAATTACCGCATCGGTAATGTTTTTCCCCCTTTCTTTCTGTTGTTCAAATTTACTTATTAAAACAACGCCGTCGGTAAGCGCGATACCGAACAACGCGATAAAACCAATGGATGATGGAATACTTATATTCTCCCCTAAGACGCCCAATGCGACGATACCGCCCACCAGCGCCAGAGGTATGTTCACGAGGATGACCAGGGTAAGGCGAATCGAATTAAAGAGCCCGTAGAGCAATATGACGACAATGATCAGCGTGACCGGTATGACAATTGCCAGTCGACGGTTTGCGGCCTGCTGAAGTTCAAACTTTCCACCCCAGTCGATCCGGTATCCCGGAGGAAGAATATCGGCTTTCTCGACAACCTTTTTCGCATCGACAACAAAGGTACCCACATCCCGCCCACGAACATTACAGAGAACCGAGATATAGCGCTGGGTATTTTCGCGGCTGATCTGCCGGAGTCCGGTCCGGGTTTTTATGTGTGCAATATCGCCCAGACGGAGGTGTTCGCCCGATGGCCCCTTGATAAGCAGGTCGGCAAGATCGTCCCGGTTTTCCTGGAACCGTTTATCCAGCCGCACCAGGATGCGAAAGGTCTGTTGTCCCTCGAAAACTTCACCGGCAACAGTACCGGTGAGGGCTTGACGGACGACCTCCTGGACTTCCCGCTTGTTCAGCCCATAGCGCGCAAGCCGGGAATCATCGAGAATGACCTGCATCTGGGTCTGACCGTCAGTCTGTTCCACCCGTAAATCGCTGACGCCTGAAATATCCGAAACCACATGCTCCACTCTGCCTGCAAGCTCTTTGAGCCGGTCCATATCATCGCCGAATATCTTAATCACCACTTCTGCCCCGGCTCCGGCAATGAGACCGTCGAGTTCATGGGCAATGGGCTGGGAAAATCCGATAGCCACCCCCAGGGTGTTACGCAGCTTTTCATCCAGCGCTTCCACAATTTCCTCCTGGGTCCGTCTCTTTTGCCGGAAAGACCGACGTTTGAGGGTAATGGTAATGCAACCGTAATTCGTGTGGTGCATGTGGGGCCCAACCTCACCGTAGCCGATATCCGCCACCACATTCTTAATTTCCGGCACTTCCTTTGCACTGAGCGATATGTCGGTGCACACCTTTTTTATTTCATCAAGTGACACATTGGGATTCATATAAGCGTAGCAATTGATAGAGCCTTCCTGCAGAGTAGGAATAAACTCCCGTCCCAGGCGGGTAAAGCTAATCACACCGATCGCCAGTATCACTAAGCAGACTCCTATTATCCGCCCCGGCCTGTTGACGGCTTTACGCACAGCGCGTTCGTATATATCAAGAACCGGCCCGAGATATTTTCCCTGTCCCTGGTCGGAACGCTTTTTATCGAACCGCTGCAGAAGGCTGAAAAAGACCGGCGCAATCAGCAAGGCATATATCAAGGACCCCGCCATGGTTGCCACCACTGCAAAAGCAAGGGGCCGGAACATTTTGCCTTCTATTTCGCCCAGGGTAAAAATAGGGAAAAACACCACCGAAACAACAAAAACCGCAAAGAGAATCGGCCGCCCGACTTCCCTTGCAGCTTCCAGAATCCCCTTCTCAACATCTTGCTCATTGCCGGTTGTCGTAACCGAGGTCTGCATCTTTTCAACGATAATTATAGCGGCGTCGATAATCATTCCCAAGGCAACGGCCATACCCCCCAGGGAAATAAGATCCCCGGACATCCCGGCGCGCTCCAGCATGATAATACCGAAAAGCAACGAGAAGGGCATCGAACAAACCATAATCAGAGCATTGCGCAGGTTTCCAAGAAACAAAAACGCGACAACCGAAACCAGGATGAGTCCCAGAATGAGCGAATTCCTGACCGTGTTGATACTGCTGGCAACCAACTCGGCCTGGTCATAGTAGGGTACAATGCGAATGCCGGGAGGAAGCGTGGCATTAAGTTCGGCAATCCGCCTGCGCAGGTCGGTGATTACTTTGAATGAGTTGGCGCGATGAAGTTTGTAAATGCCCCCCAGTACGACTTCCCTTTCACCGTCGAGAACCGCCACTCCCCGCCGGAACGCCTTCCCGCCGAACACTGAGGCAACATCGCGGACCAGCACCGGTTGGCCGTCTACGCTTTTTATCACGACATTTTCGATTTCCTCCACCGTACCGACCCGTCCGAGGGTGCGCACAATGAGTTCTTCACTTTCACGGGTGATAACACCGGCTCCCACATTGGCGTTGTTTTCCTCAATCGCACGGCTGACATCTAAGGGACTGAGTCGGTATGCCAGAAGCTTTTCGGGCGACAATTCGACTTCATACTGTTTCAGGTACCCCCCCTGGCTAACCACTTTTGCCACTCCGGGCAAGGTCTCGAGGCCCCGTTTGATTACCCATTCGTGCAGAGTACGGACCTCCACGATGTCCTTGTCGCCTGCATCAAGATAGTAGGCGAGGATTTTGCCCATCCCGCTTGCCACCGGCCCCATTTCGAGCCCGTGGGGAAGCCCCGCGCCCTCGGGGATGTTCTCCTCCGCCATTTTGAGCCGTTCGGCCACCAGTTGCCGAGCCAGGTAAATATCGATATCATCCCTGAAATAGATGTTGACCGTCGAGAGTCCCAGCGATGAAATTGACCGTATCTTCTCCACCCCGGGTATACTGCGCATCGCCGTTTCGGTGGGACGGGTAACAAGCTGCTCCACTTCTTCGGGAGCCATCCCGTCTACTTCGGCGAAAACCTGTACCAGATTAGGGCTGACATCCGGAAAAGCGTCGATAGGTAGATTTCTGATGGAGAACAAGCCTAAAGCAACGATAACCAGAACAATGAGGGACGACAACAGCTTATGCCGTAACAGGACTGATATTATTTTTGGCATCATGTAATTATCTCCAATCGTCAATGAGCATGTCCGTGGCTGCAACCGGTATTACCGCCGGCCGCTTTGACATATTCGGCTTTCAGGTGAAAGGCATTTTTTGCAGCGATCTTTTCACCGGCCGTAAGACCTTGCAGGACTTCGGTACGGCTATTGTCCGAAACCCCCGGTACGATTTCCCGCAGCTCAAACACCCCCTTATTCCACACAAATACACACGGATGATCATTGACATTCTGGACACTGCCTTTGTGGACTAAAAGCGCTTTATCCTCCGACGGCAACCGTATATCAGCCTGCACAAAGAGACCCGGTCGCAGTAAACCCTCCTCATTTTCTACTACGGCGCGAACAGTAACCGTCCGTGTCTCAGGGTTGGCAACAGGTGACACATAGGCAACCTTCGCCTCGACCTTCTGTTTACCGGGCAGTGCAAGATCGATAGCCAGTCCTTCTCTGAGTTCCGCAAGATCTTCATGACCGACCGTCAGGTCCAGCCATACTGTGGACAGGTCGGCGATAACGAAAATCTTTGTGCCATTGGGGAGCGATTCCCCCAGGGTAAGGTGTTTCTCCAACACCTGTCCGTTAATCGGCGCCCGCGCCACAAAACTTGACAGGAGATTATCTTCCGATTCCGACATTCCGCCGATTGACGATTTCGGGACCCCCAGGGCCAAAAGCTGCTGACGGGCCGATTTTTTTTCGATACTTCTTTCGGCAAGGACCTGACGGGCGGTCAGATATTCCTGTTCGCTGGTCACCTGTTTTTTCCACAACCGTTCTTCCCGCTCATAAAAATCCCGGGCAAGCCGTTCCCGTTTTGTCGCTGCAAGAAAAGCGGCCTTTGCCTCGGCCAGTTCCCGACTCTCCAGGACCGCCAGGACTTGACCGGCCCGCACCTTGTCGCCGACTTTTACCCGCGAGCTGCGGACGATTCCGGAAAGCTGCGTGACGATATGAACAGCCTTCTCTTCATCCAGCCGTATTTCACCCGGCACACGGACCACCCTGTTCAACGAACCTTCGGCAGCCTCGGCGATTTTAATACCGAATCGCTGCGCCTGAGCTTTTGTTATTTTTACGACCGAGGGCGCATGAACAGCATTCCTTTCATGTCCTTTTTCATCGTGCACACCGTCATCTGCATGCACCGGGCCTTGCTTTTTAGTACCAGCCTGTTCGTGCGCACGCCCCGTACAGTGCACTATCGGCAAACCAACGCTCGCCATGCAGGTCACAGCTATCGCTTTTGCAAACATTTTTCTCATTTTTTTGTCTCCTTATCGTCGGAGGAACGGCTATTCTTTTTGACAATATTATTTACCGGCATACCGGTGAGACGTTCCACCTCGACTGCGGCAAGATGACATTCTTCGAGTGAATCCAGATATCGCTGCCTGATCAGAAAGAGCGTTCGCTGCGCATCGAGCATCTGAAGAAAATCAAACTTGCCTTCCCGGTACCCCAGTTCGGTGGATTCATAGGTTGTAATCGCCGCGGGAAGGACCTCTTCACGGAGGCTGACATTTTCGGCATGTGCGGCGGCGAGGTGGTGCCAGGCATCAGAAAGGGCGGTGGAAAGCGCGATTTGCGCCGCTTCTTTCTCCAGTTTCGTTTTCTGCATTCGCGCCCGAGCTTCTTTTATGCCTCCCCTGTTCCGATCGAACACCGGTATCGGCAGAGAAAGACCGACCATAAAGGTCTGGTCCGGAGTTTCAAGAGAACGCTTGAATCCTGCACGCAGGGTCAGGTCGGGGACTGCCTCTGTCCGTGCCTTTGAAAAGCGTGCCTTGCTTCGTACAATTGCGGTACGCCGGCGGGCAAGGTCCGGATTTTGAGGAAGTAATACTTTAAGGGAATCTTCGGAAGGTACTGTACTGAGGCCATTCAATTCGCCTTCAACATGGGAAAATGCCGCATGATCGGCACCCCAGAAACCTGCCAGACGCCGCCTCGCGGCTTCCAATTCACGGCCGGCCCCGGCGGCATCCGTTCGGGCGGCAGCCAGTTCTATCAGCGCCCGCGATTTTTCAACGGGAGAGATTTTCCCCGCCGCCGCTTTTTCACTAACCGCCGAGGCTGTCTTGTTTGCAATATCAAAGAGTTCATCATTGAGCGCCACCTGTTTCTGCGCTACCAGGACTTCAATAAAAGCCGTGGCGGTGGCTGCAAGGATATCAAGCTTTTTGATTTGATAGTCCCATGCTGCGAGTTGTTTTTCATGCTCTGCAACCACGCGCCGTTTTCTTCGCTTTCCGGCCGGTTCCACCCGTTGAGAAATGCCAACAGTCATTTCGGTACCTTCTAAACTCCGCAATTCATTGCTTCCACCCAGATTTCCCATCTCTCCTTCCAGCTCAGGATTCGGGAGAAGGCCGGCCTGAAGAGCGGCGGCTTCACGCGCACGGATCTCCGTCGAACAGGCCGCAAGTGACGGATTATGGCGCAACGCCAGGCTGAGGGCTGTGGCCAGATCGAGCGCCTCCGGAACTGCGGCCTCATGTCGGCACTCGACAGACAATTCCTGCGCCTGCCATTCCAGAATATGAACAGGGAAAGCCCCGCCTTCCGAACTGCGCGCCGCCACTCCTTCCCCGAAACCAAATCCCGCCCTCAATACAACCAAAACAGCGGGGAAGAAGGAAAATGGTATTCGCATATTTTTCTCTCCAGTCAAAAGTAGTTTTTGACATTATCAATGGTATGTCAACGAATCCAAACACCAATTAATCGATTGATCTCCATGATCCCGGCCTGAATTACATAGATATTATCCAGCCGCCAAAGGACCGTGAAATCGAACAGTAAGAGTAATTATTTGGAAAGAAAGCGCTGCTAAATCTGAAGGACCGTGCTTGGAAGGTGAGAGGGAAGCGAAGAAAACAGAGATGTATGCCGCCGGTTTAAATGGATCGGCAGGTAATGATTTTCTACCGACCAGACAAACAAACAGGAATGTTTGCCGGTATTAGAACATAGTTTTTCAATTTTATTCCGGCTGTTTTCGGGAACAATGAAATTATTTTTATCCCCGTT
>WJLZ01000077.1 GCA_014728215.1 Chitinivibrionales bacterium | reverse complement strand
GCCACAAAGGCGCGATGGATACTGTTGACCATGTCCCGGTGGCCAAGGAAACGGACCCGGTCGCCTTTTTTGTAGGTAAAACGATAATAATTAGAGGTTTGTTGAGCCTTCGATACTTCGGCAGGTGATAAAGATGAAGCTGATTTCAGGCCATTGACCGTTGGCCCCTGCTCGCTCTCCTTCCATAGTCCCTCACGCGGCTTTGTACAGGCGCCGCAACTCGTGCAGGAACCGGTCCGGCAGTCGGCGGTCGGCTCACCGACATAAGCTTTCTCTCGTTCGATCTCAAGGAACGCTCTGGTAACCCCCACCGAAATATGATCCCAGGGAAGCGGCTGATTGATATCGATTGCCCGGATGTAGGTATCGAATTTCATTTCGATTTCTTCGGCACATGTGCCCCATCGTGCAAAATCGAAGTATTCATCCCATCCGTCAAAAAGTGCCCCCTCACGCCAGGCAGCCTCAATCAGGTCGCCCACCCGCCGGTCACCCCGGGCCATGATCGTTTCGAGCAGTGTCATCCCGGGATCGCGATAGGAAACCTTGACATTTTTCAGCCCTTTCAGCGCGTTCTGAATCTGCCGCGACTTTCTCTCGAGGTTTTCAATGGAATCCATCGCTTCCCACTGAAAAGGCGTATGTGCCTTGGGAGAAAAGGGCGATATGGCAACATTAACTTTTCGATCCCTGGCACATGCCCTCACCAGACCGCCGATTTGCGAGACCAGATCGACAATCGCCCTGATGTCTTCTTCGGTTTCGGTGGGAAGGCCGATCATGAAATAGAGTTTTATTGTCCGTACACCACGACCGAGTAACAGATCAACGGTCTGCAGGATCGTTTCATTTGTAAAATCTTTGTTGATCCTTTTCCGCAGACGGTAACTTCCGGCTTCAGGTGCAATTGTAAAGGATGAAAAACCGGTGACCGCTTTGAGTGTATCGAGCTGGTGTTCGCTGAGCGCGTCGAGTCTCGTTGAAGGAAAGGACAGTTTAACCCGGGCCCGTTCTTTGAGCGCTCGAGATGATTTCAGAAGCGACGAAAGGGGGCCGTAATCCGCGGTGGAGAGGCTGAGAAGTCCGATATCGCGCCACCCGGTAGCATCCATCGATTTCCCGATCTGCTCGAACAATTCATCGGGGTCCCGCTCCCGCACCGGACGGTAACCGGTTCCTGCCGAACAGAACCGGCATCCGCGGGTACACCCCCGCATCACTTCAACTGCCAGGCGGTGATGGACCACATCGATAAGCGGGACCAGCGGACGGTCGGGATAGGAGTCTCCCTCAAGTCTTCCGATCTTTGCCGCAGAAACAGTTTCTGATCCCGGAATTTCTGGGAGGATAAACCTGCCCTTTTCTGATACCGGGTAGTGAGCGGGAATATAGATACCCTTCACTTTACTCAGCTCGGCAAGCTTTTCGGCTTTAGAAGCCCCCGCTTTTTTTGCGCGCTCCAGGACCCCGCAGATTTGTGTAATTACCTCTTCACCGTCACCAATAACCGCACCATCGATAAATTCGGCCAATGGCTCTGGATTGCCCATGCAAGGCCCGCCGGCAATGACCAGTGGAGCGCTCTCGTCGCGATCGCGACTTCGTACCGGAAGCCCCGCCAGATCAAGCATATTGAGCAGATTGGTATATTGCAACTCGTACTGAACGGTAAAACCGATCCAGTCGGCCCTGCTCAGGGGTGAAAAATATTCTAGGTCATAGAGCGGAATACCCTTATCCCGCATAATTTTCTCAGCATCCTCCCAGGGATGAAATGCCCGGGACATCGCCCAACCGGGGAATTTATTTGCGATATGATACAGAATCTGCGAGCCGTAATGGGACATGCCGATATCATAAACCTCGGGAAAACACAATACACCGTGAAGATCAATTGTATCGGGATCTTTGCGGATAATATTCAGCTCATTACCCACATATCGCATGGGCTTGAGAACATGGGGAAGAAGGACTGTTTTGATTCTCTGCTCAATAATCTGCATTTTAAATTCCGGCTCAGAAAAATTGTGCTCTGTGTAAGATTCTTCAGTTTTGAAAGCTACGAGTAATTCGGCAACTAAAAATGGCGTGTTTCATTCGTGTTTTATGCCGTATTTAAGTGCCGGAATAACAATTAGAACAACCTAAAATACTGCACAGGCTAGTTCGAATTAAAAAAAATATTATTTAAAAATTTTAATTAAGTGAAAATGAAATTGCGCGGGAGAATAAATAAAACCGCGATATCTGTTGGAAACCGTGGTTTGATACTCGTTGGGACTATTTGTCTCTATCAGAGGATAGCTTCTTCGGTTTCACCGTCAAAGAAATACAAATCTTCGGGCCGGGCCGAAAAAACAACATCATCGTTAATACCAAACGGTTCGGCATTCAGAAGTTTGGCGATGAATGTTGTATTGTTTGATGTTGCCACATAGACAAGCAATTCGGAGCCAAGTGGTTCATTGATATCGACATTTCCCTTGAGCTGAAAGCCCTCGGAGATATCCTCGATGTGAAGACTTTCGGGACGGATACCCAGGGTTACAGTCGAGCTTCCGCTCTTTTGAATTTTCTTTAGTTTATCCTCATCCACAGGAACGGTCGAACCATTGAATTCGACTCCCTTTTCCGATACGGTACACTCAAAAAAGTTCAGTGGAGGTGAACCAATGAATCCTGCGACGAATTTATTTGACGGCTGGGCATAAATATCCATGGGTCTGCCCACCTGCTGGATCAGACCGTCTTTCATCACGACAATCCGGTCTCCCATGGTCATGGCTTCAACCTGATCGTGGGTAACGTACACCATGGTGGCATCGAGCCTTTTGTGGAGCTGACAGATTTCCTTTCTCATCTGTACGCGCATTTTGGCGTCGAGATTCGAGAGGGGTTCATCAAAGAGAAACGCCTTGGGTTTCCGCACAATAGCCCGTCCCACCGCGACTCGCTGGCGCTGACCGCCGGACAGAGCTTTTGGTTTCCGGTCGAGATATTCCGAAAGACCAAGTATTTCGGCCGCTTCATTAACCCTTTTCCGGATTTCCTCCTTTGGAAATTTTCTCAATTTCAGACCAAAGGCCATATTCGAAAAAACATCCATATGAGGATAGAGTGCATAATTCTGAAATACCATGGCGATATCACGGTTTTTCGGCGGGATATCGTTCATTCGCTTGCCATCAATATGCAAATCGCCCTCGGTAATTTCTTCAAGGCCGGCTACCATACGAAGGGTGGTCGATTTGCCGCACCCTGAAGGACCAACCAGAACAACAAATTCCTTATCGGAAACGTTAATGTTGAATTTATCCACGGCGATAACACCGCCTTCAAATTCTTTGGTAATTTCTTTTAAAGTAACTTCAGACATTATTGAATACTCCTTAGCCTTTGACGGCTCCTGACGATAAGCCTTTGACAAACAAACGCATCGTGAATACAAAAATCAAAATAAGCGGTATTGATGATATCGCATACCCGGCCATCATCTGGCCCCACAATTTGACATACTCGCCATCCAGTTTGACAAGTCCTGCAGCGAGTGTCAAAAGCGAATCGTCACGAATTAGTACCATCGGCATGATAAAGTCGTTCCATATGCCGATAAATTGCATAATAGCAAGTGTGGATACAATCGACCCCGACATGGGAACAACAATATTCCAAACTTGCATCAATGGTCCGGCGCCGTCAATTTCAGCGGCATCAAATAAATCTTGAGGGATGTCTTCTATGAACTGCCTAAGTATATATATCTGAAGCACCTGCCCGGCGACAAGACCCAGAATAATCAGCGCGAAAAGCGAATTGAGCAGATTGAGCGACTTGATTACCATGAAAAGCGGAATAAGATTGGCCACCGTCGGCATAAGCATCAGAAACAGAAAAAAATACCAGAAAAAATTATGAAACGGCATTCGGTACCGCGCAAAGAAATATGCTGCGGGAATGGTGAAACAGAATGAAAACGCGACGGCGGTTGTGGCCACAAATATCGTATTGAATATGTAATTTTTAACAATTCCCCACGCTACGACCCAATTCTCTAAATGCAAAGGAAAGGTCAAGCCGAACTGATTCTGCATGAACTGACTATTCGACTTGAAACTTATGATAACCATTACATACAAGGGTACAAAAGCCAGTGCGAGAATAAGGATAATTGCGCCGTGCTTGACAGCTTCGCCTGCATTTTCTTTTTTCATGCCGTGGGCCTTCGTATTCCTTATTTTTCTACTCGAACGAATCGATTATTGATCTCTGTAAGTATAAGAATAAAAACAAACAGTAATATCCCGATAGCACATGCGTAGCCAACCCGTTGAAAAGCGAATGCATTGACATACATATACAGTCCCGGCACCAGTGCAATGCCGTTCGGACCGCCTTCAACACCAAACAATACAAGCATTAAGCCATAGGATTTCAACGTACTGATAATAAGCATGACAACATTGATACGGACCTGAGTCATTATTAGCGGAAATTCGATATGCCAGAATTTGCCGAACCAGCCGATACCGTCTATATCCGCAGCCTCATAGACGCTCTTGTCAATCGCCTGAAGACCGGCAAGATAAATCAGGACTCCCACAACACCTACCCAGGGAAAGCCCCAGATTATCAGTGCAGGAATAACAAGCTTTTCGTGACCAAGCCAGACAGGATTCACCCCCTCGACAAATGCACCCCAATTGAAAATGTTATCAAGCCATTGAAGAACATTCATTATCCCCGTACCGTTAAGAATGGTATTGAGAAGTCCGTTATTCGGATCATAGAAAAATTTCCAGACCAAAAGATAAACCATCCACGGAATTATCATAGGAATGACAAATAAAACTTTATAAACATACGCGGCTTTGTCGCTCTTGAGACGATTAATCACCACCGCGGTAAACATCGAGGGTATCAGTTTTATAACATTTGCGGTAACAAGTATAAATATAACCAGAAAGCCTCTTCCCAGAACCGGATCCTTCATTGCTTCTGCAAAATGGCGCAATCCGATAAATTCTTTGATATAATCGCCGTTCCATCTGAAGAATGCATGATACATTCCGCTGGCTGCGGGGAAATATGAAAAGACGGCTACCAGGAGTACACTGGGAAGGATAAGTAAATATAAATACCAGTACAGGGGAAGTTTTCGAAATGAGATCTTCTTTACCGCTGCCATAATATCAATTCCTGCCGGTCTCTGGAAGGTTCGGGAATTCTTTCATGAATGTATTAAAATGCGATGTTTCTTTAACCGATTGTATTCTTTTGTTTTCTTTATGTGTCGTGATATTCACCATATCATACACCGTTCCCTGCAACTTGACCCAGAACGTTGCATACGCTTCATTTTTATATTTCAGGCGTTGAAGCATCCGGGGCTCCTGCGACGGATCATCATTGAATTTCATCATAAGAGAAACATCGGATAAATCGTGCGATGCAGGTACAAGGCTGTTTTTGAAATTGTTCATATGCCCCAGAAAGTCTTTCATCGCATAATCAGGATACCGGTTGGTGAATTTCGTTATATATTCTGAATAATCGATATCACCGCTCTGCAGTTGCCATTCAAGCTGGCCAGCCATCGCCTGCGTCTGTTGCCCTGCATATTTCACACCTTTTCCTGTCGGCAAACCGCGGTAATCGGGTTCAAAAGGCTTGAGAAAATCAACATTCTCCGCGCCCCTTATGGCACAAAGCCAGCCGGCTCTCCTGCAGAATTCTCCAGCAATTTCCTGTGAAGAAAAAAACTTCAAAAAATCCAGCGCGACATCAGGATACTTTGAAAAGCGACACAAACCAAATGGAACGTTATTCCCTTTTCGTGATTCTGCGGTTTTTAATTTTACATATTTGCCATATTTAGGATGATCTCTGGAAACACGAATAAAATCGGTAAATCCTATTACAAAACCCGCATCCTTTGACTGCTGCACCAGTGTGTTGGCATCCCATGAGCCGGCCGCTATCATGAGAGATTTCTGCTGAATGAATGAAAACGCCGCATCCATTCTGCCTTTGGCCATAAATCCCGGCTCAAAATATTGAGAAATTTCATCGGCAATCACCTGTCCAATGGAATCTTCTTTTGCATTAAAACCGACGTCTTTCTCCATCCAGCTCAAAAAGGCTTCATATCCGATATCTTCTTCATAGTCAAAATTGCGATCGATCTTCTGAGCGATATCTTCTACGCCAACCGAACCGGCAAGCCGGCTCATGACTTTCTTTCCCTGATAGCGCGATGACGCTATGGGAAAAATATTGTCGCCTGTTTTTTCCGAATACTCTTTAATCTGTTCGCAGAGATCGATAAGCTCGCGGAAATTCCGGGGCGGCTTGCTCTTTCCGGTGATTTTCTTTAATAACGTTTTATTGTACGCCATGCGCTGAGAGACAGCACTGACCCCGATCGAATAATAATCCAGATTATTCTCATCCCAGTTGAATTCGAGACCATGCTTGAATGTATAAATCCAGGGCATCTCTTTTAATTCGTTATCTGCATTATACGGATTGGGCTTGAAAACCTCTTCGGACAGCGGATAAAAGAATCGGGCATTGACATTTTCACCGGATCCTTTAAACCGTCCGAGCTGAATGAGGTCGGGTGCGGTTCCCCCGATAAGCTGCGTAGTCATAAACTGCTTGTAGGTGCGGTCGTTGATTGCAAGCTGGATTACTTTGTAGTCCGGATGAATTTTTTCGTACTCTTTAATAACCCAGTCGAAAGCTTCCCTGAATCCAGCTTCAAGCTGCCAGTGACTGATACGAATAATTTTCTTGCCGCCCCACTCCATCTCCCGCTTGACAGTAAAAGTATTATATATGGCACTGACATAGGCAACCGCTATAACAAAAAGCCCCACCCCATTGATTACCCGTGAACCTCCGGCTTTCTTTTTTTTATTCATTGGGCTTCTCCTCGGAAACATAGCTGTTCATGATTTCATCGGAGACAATATCTTCGCCGGGAATTTCAGCTCCGAGCGCTTTCAGACGAAGCTGACTGAAGTAAAGACGATTGTCACTTTCGTATTCGGTGACAAGCTTTTTATAATATTTGACCGCAGTTGCCGTATCATTCAAAGCCTCTTCGGACATACGGGCTATCTGATAAACAACGGCGGATTTATACCTGACATTCATTACGCCGATACTGTCCCAGGCGACCAGGTATTGCCTGGCTTTTTCGTATTCTTTGACATTGATGGCCAGATTGGCACAAAAACCCATCATTGTGCCGACCAGTGGATTCTCGGGATACCTGGTGCAATAATTCTGCAGATAATTTATGGCTTCAATGATATAGTCGCGGTCGTGAACATACGATTTTATAAATGCCATTTCAAGCGCTGCTTCGTGAGCTTCATTCGATCCGGCATCATGTGCAAAAATCCACTCGAAATGTTTTTTTGCCGAAGCCGTATCCGGTTCATTGAATCCCATATAAGCTCTTCCCATAAGCAGATACAAATTCGATGAAACCTTATGCGAAGGTCCGATCTCATGGAGAATCTCATTATACATATCTAATGCTTTATCGGGCTTGCCGCCGGGTATCCGGAAATGAACGATCATGGCCTGCCCGATTTTCGCCTGAATCACTTCATCGGGAGATTGACTCTCTTTAATTATCTGGGAAAAGAGCTGATCGGCTTTGTGCCAGTTCTGGTAATTATACTCCCGCCAGGCATCCCCAAGGGTTTCATCGGCCCATAAAGGAAGAGCGCCACTAATAATTAATGTAATAATAAGAATAAATCTGGATGCCACGCACATTCGCTTTGTAACTGTCTGTGAGGATTATCTTTCTACTTAATATTATATAAAATATATATTGTCCTATTTTCTCGCAATTCATCTATTTATTAGAAAGAGTATTTTCCCGATTTTCTCCACTGACCGTATCTTCACTATCACCAATTTCTTCTAATTTCTTTCTATTTCTGATTCTGGTTACAACAAGGCCAACTATAAATAAAAGCATAATTCCGGCCCAGAGCAGATACGTATCGGCAATAATAAATACAAAAGAATACCGTTTTTGAAGGTCCTTTTCCGCAATCTTTTCGAACTCTTTTTCGGTAAGCCCCAGAACACCATACATTCCGCGTTCAAAATCGCCTTTGGGCTTCGCTGCACCAAGTATCTCGGGGATTACTTCCATGCCATAGGTGCGAATGAGCAGTTGCACCGCCTGATGACTTTGACAATAGGCGAGATCGGCCCGGGTTTTTGAAAACATATTTACAGAATCAATATGGTCGAGATCTACAAGGCTACCGGTAAAAATGGCCCTGGAAATGACCACATGCTCGTTGATGGAAAGTTCTCCCGATAAGGACAGGGCAATCCCTTCATGGAACCATCGGGGTATATCCACCGAAGGATACGCCCGTTTCAATAATATATGTACCAGCTCATGATATATGATTTGCGTAAAACTCTGATTCAAAAAGGGTTTTGAATCGACAGGAATAACAATCAGATCATCTCCGACTGCTCCCCCTCCTCCCCATTCAGGCAGAAGCTTTTTCGTTTCGGCGCGGGAACGCTTATTGTAAAACCTGATTACCAAGGGTGAACGATCGATTTCCTGCGAAGGCGCCACCATCTTATATAACTCTGCATACCGCGCCTGGACTTCCAGCCGATTGATATTCGTCGGAGCGGGGCCCTCGAATCGTATAAATCCCGCAAAACAGTAACAGGTCAAAAAGACAATAAAGAGGATTAATTTGTTTATCAGCATATAATTAGCCGCAGGAAACGGTTTTTTCAGGAATTATTGATACCGGACAGTTTGAATAATACATTAAAATACCATTATCCGGTTTTCATGTATAATTCCACACTCCGTTGTTTCGCTGCCTGCAGCTTTATTAAAGACGAAAAGACGATCGATTTTATTGCAGATAATTTACGCCCGAGAGAAAATGAGTGCTCCCCGAAACCATGTGAATTATCGGAGCTGAATGACGGACTTGTGGCTTACTGGTCCTTTGATGACCTGCAAAATGGCATTACTGTCGACAGCTCCGGTAGTTCCCTGACGGTATGATTATCAATGCAACAAGCGTAAAGGCATTGCAGGAAAGACATTTGAATAATATTCTGCCTTCATTTTAAAAGCTCATCCAGATCATCGCCTCCCCCTATCGACGACACCGCGCCTTCATCGATATGAAGATCGTCACGATTGTCGATATGATCGATAGCGCCATCTCTGATCCATACAACCCGGTCGGAATTGGCCAGCATTTTATGGTCGTGGGTTGCGGTAATTATGGTCACGCCCTGGTCCACCGAAAGGCCTTTGAGGATCTTAATAATATCAGCGCCGGTTTTGAAATCGAGGTTTGCCGTGGGCTCATCCGCGAGAATAATCGAGGGTTCATTGACCAGTGCGCGGGCGATGGCGATCCGCTGCTGCTGCCCCCCGGAGACTTCATCGGGACGGTGGTGGAGCCGGTGTCCCAAACCGACTTTCTCCAGAGCGTTTTTCGCAGCTTCATCGGCTTCCTGATCGCTTGCCCCGGTATAGGTATTGGCCAGGGCTACGTTTTTCAATGCAGTCAGTGACGGTATCAGATTATAGGACTGGAAAATATAACCGATATAATTACATCGCACATAGGCAAGCTGCCTACTTGTCAACTTTGTCAGATCGAGCATTCCGATAACCACCCGCCCCCGGCTGGGCTTATCAAGCGCGCCGATCATATTAAAAAGCGTTGTCTTTCCCGAACCCGACGGTCCCATGATCGAGAGATATTCCCCACTGCAAATATCAACGGAAATATCCCTGAGTGCATGGACCTCTTCTCCCCGTAACCTGAAAAGCTTCGAAACATCCTCGACCCCGATCAGCTTCTCCCCCCGCGAATAGATATGTCGATCATCACTCATAAATCAATTCCTTTAAAAGGGCAGCTTAATAACACTCTTTATTAAAAAAGTTACGCCAATACAGAGCGTTGTTAAAAGCCCCATGCCGCAACTGAATCCGGCCATGATTACCGGTATGTACTGTCCCCATCTGAGGCCAAGCTTTTTCTTGAAATAAAACCGCCCGATAAGCGCGCCGATAAACTGTGGAATAATGACATGGGGAAGTGTCTGATTTGAAATACCCCGAACCATTCCATACATGATAAATACCGGCAATCCCAGCACAGTAACGGCTCCAAAGCCGATTGCACCGAAGATAAACCCTATAGCGATATTCAACGGCTCAAATGCCCGTTCAAATAAGGTAAACCCTTCAAGGGTTGAAGAAAACATGAGGCTTTTCATTTCGGCCTGAAGCTCCCACATCCTGTCGGCATAGGGAAACTGCGGTGAAGGTATCGGACCAAGACTCCAGATAAAATTGGCAAAAAACAGGCTGGTGATCAGTATCAGGGGAGTAAAGACCAGAAGCGCTTTCCATTTGCTGACAAATTTCGTACCGGTCAGTTCGGCCTGCCGGTAGCCTACGGTGGCCACTCCGAAATTATCAACGGGAATCGGTAAAAACCAGACAGTGATTCCCTTGAATCCAGAAAGGATAAATGCCGCTTCACGAATAAGCGGCGGGGTAACAACCTCGCCGGTAATTCCCTCCAGCCGTGCGGTCACATAGGAAATAAGAGGCGTATAAACAAAACCAAAGAAAAAGAGTACGGCCATGACTCCCCTGTGCCATTCAATCAGCCAACCCGAAAGAAGAATATAGGCCAGCGTGGTCATGATATACACCACAATGATATAGGGGAAGCGGATATCACCCCGCCCTTCGGGAGCCATCGATTCGAAAACCGGTTTGTCTTTTCCGGTCGTCGAGGCTTTCTTTCTGGCCTCAAGAACCTTCTTTACGGTTGCCAATATGCCGACAATAAACACGGCAATCGTTGTCCCTATAGTAAAACTAAAATAGAAATCGACATTGTTTTTCATGAGAGTCATTATCGTATCATCACCCTGATTCCACTGTGTCAGGACTCCCATGGGATAGAGCACAAAGGGATTGATTATCCAGGTTACCAAAAAACCGGCAGCGCTTCCGACCATGGCCCAGAACGGCAGAACCATACCGAGAATCAGATTAGTCATGTCAAGGGATATTCCGGTAGCGACAGCAGGAAGAAACGAACCGGTTTCCTGTGTATAATCGATAAAGGGGATAGGAAAAATCACCAGCGGACGGTCGAGAATTGCGCCCGAAATTGTGGGAAGACCGAGATAGAGGGCGCCAAAAACCAGCCCCAATGCACCGCCGATAGAAAAGACTCTCCACCGCCAGGACATCTTCGGTTTGTCCTCATCTTCTCCGCCCGAGGACACCTGTTTCTCCTCCTCCTGTTCTTCACTGAGCGCCAAAATTCCCTGGGCGCCTACGTTTGCCATGGGAAAGGGCAATTTTTCGACATCGCTTGCAAGGCGGAACAGACCGTAACCGATTACCGCATTATTGATACGGGACATGAAAACATGAAATGTCACAAGCAATATGGCCGGAATCCATTCGGCCTGAAACAAACTCCTTTTATCAAGCACCTCCCGACTTTTGGGTGCAAACCACGAAGGGATATCATCGGTAATGCCCAGAGAAAGCGCTGCATTCGATTGTTTGAGAAATTGATTCCAGAGAATGCCTTCAAAGGGAAGAAATGCCGCCTGGCCGGCAAGGAAAAAGAGAATATAAATCTCGGCATTTTTCAGGCTTTTGTTTGCCCGTCGGGCCACCTCGATAAACATGATAATGGTTACCCATTGTGATGCCGGACCGATAGAAACACCGGCGAGAAGGTGCAGATATATTGAACCGGGAACCATTACCAGAGCAACAAAAGCTGCGCCGATAAACGAGAGCCAGTTGAATCCCTCTTCAAAATGAGACGGCACCTCCATTAAATGAGGCATGCCGTTATCGTTATTTTTCTTCATCTCCGCCATTTATCAATGCCTGTTCATCATCTTCGTCGGGACCAAGCAATTGCAATGTTTTCATGCGGTATTGTTCGATCCTTACTGAAGATAGTGTTCTCCACAATAAAAACTGTTTTCGCAGTTCACGTATAAAGATTTTATTCGACCGGACCCAGTCGGCGATTGTGCCGCTCCGGTGCTCGGCCGTTATGGTTATTTCATCGATACCTTCTATTTCCGACGGGCTTGCCGTGAGCGTAAAATCCTGGCTGATTCCAAGGTCAAAAGGAGCCAGAGCGCAGTGTGCCGACAAGACCAGATTACCGGTATTTTTTTCTCTGGAAATGGTTACATCAGATGCGGCAAATACACCGATCCCCGCATCTTCATGCTCCCTGAAATGTTCGGCAAGAAAGGATACCACTCCGGTCAGATCATACCGCGACACGGTAAAGGGGAATTTCATTCGTAATACTCTTTCCTCCGGAGCCGGCATTTTCCATCCGCGGTTAATACCGGGATTTGCGCTTTTTGATGCCTGCCAGGCAGGATAAATCGCCGATGCCAGCACGGTTATCATTACCACAACAATGGCGAAAATCGAATTGGAAGATGAAAAATTTATTGATGGCTGGTGAATTAATTCCAGATCGGCCAGAAACGAAGCTCCCAGTGCTATAGCCTGAGCAAGAAGTTGGCCACCCATCCCGCCGACAATTGCATAAATCCCGGCTTCGGCAAGAAAAAGAAAGCCAACATGGCCTGGAGAAAGGCCCAGCGCACTGAACGTGTATATCTCCTTTTCCCGGTCGGCAATACTTCCCAGAAGCGTGCCGAATATAATAAAGCCTCCCAGAAGAACCGGAATCAGTAGTGCAAATGCCCCCTCAACTCCTGTCTGACCGGCAAAAATCAGCCGCTTAATCCCTTCGCTGCTCCGTATCCACACCGGAAGATAGGCCATCTCTGCCAGACGGGACCCTTCATCTGCAATATCGATTTCCTTATCGGGATAGATAACAACTGTATGAAGATTTCCGCCAAGCCGACGAACCAGACTGTCGGATACAATAGCAGTCTGGTTTCCACTCAATCTGACAAAATCCCGCTGTACCAATTCGGCATCGGCTTCTCCGGTACCGGCATCGGTTTTGAGTGTATCGTACCTTTCATCGGCGAAATCCACCGGCAGAACCGAGCGTCCGTCAAGATGCTTTGTTTTTTGCAATTTCCCGATATCAAAGGAACCCGCAAAAATCGTTTTATGGCCGCCAAACCAGATCGAATCGCCGTGGGTAAGATTAATTTCATCGCTGATAAGTGATGGTAAAAATACTCCTCCCTTTTTGAGCATCCTCTGTTTCAGCTCCAGTGAATCGCCACCAAGCACCTCGGCGAGTTGGGGCCATAACTCCAACTCCCGTGAAGCAAGCCCCAAAACCGCATCGACTGTGATTGCACTTCCGTTATCAACTCGCGCAATATCGACCGGCCGCGGATGCGCCTTATCCTTTACTTTCCACCAGTGACCTGCGATAAATCCATTCTTTCCTTCCCGTCCCTTCAGAAGTTCGATAAAATTGCGGGAAAGTTTTGAATAATCGAGTTTACGCATGAAAAATCCACCTGTAACTTCACCGGTCACCGGGCCTTCATAGACAGATTGCACACCGATACTTTTTCCAAAGGAAGCAAAGCATAAAACGGTGAAAGTAAGAATAATGACCGTGATACAGGTCAGCATTGTGCGGGTTGGTCGACGGCGCATGGTCGACATTCCCATACTCATTGCCGCCATCAGGGTGCCCATCCGGGAAGTTTCGGTATTGTGAGCCGCGGTGCTTTGAAGCTGAAATGCCATCAGCTCCGTCTTGAATTTTCGCATCATAATAAAAATGACCAAACTCGACAACACGATTATTACAAAGGCCAGGAATACGATAAGCGGCGTTGAAGCAATGGAAAAACCCGGGTGCATGAAATAAAGCAGTAGAAAGGTAACCAAAAATGCGCCGACAAAACCGGCGATACGCGTATAGATTCCCGTGGCGCAGATAATAAGCCGCTCTATAGCAAAAGCAAAGGGTATGGCAAGAAGCAACAGGACAACGATCGCTTGGATAAGATCGTTCATGATCTCTTTAACCGGCGCATATACCTTCCGGGAAAGGGCCGCACTCTGAGCCATGAGCGTGCGTTCCTTCTTTACCGTAAGGGCTTCATTGGCATTTTCAATAGCCCTTTTGGCCCGGTTGTGAAGCACCTCCAGATCAACGTCGATAACGCCTCTGGATCGCAGAATGCTCAAACGGGTCTCATTTAATCTCCAGAGATCTTCGGCGGTCAGACGATCGATTGGTGGTGGTGAAATGAATGTATCAAAGAACACCCCTTCACCATAGGGAGATTCGGGTGATGCTCCCAGGCAAACGGCTCCAAGTTTCTGAAATAACTTTACCCGGCTCCCGGCGTTGAAACGATGGCAGTAAAATGATGTAAACAGACCGGAACAAACATAAAACACACGATCCTCCCGGTATACGGCATTCGCACTAGCCTTGAGAATCTTTGTATTATTGTAAATTGACCCGGATTTCAGTCCAAGACCGTTTAATGGGCGGGGTACGATATATCCCTGAGCCGGAAAAAGAGAAACCCGATTTATTTTACCCCGCCAGTGTTTATCATTAATAATCGCATGCACCTGCCCGGTCGAATCGAAAAGAGCGGGAACAACCCGCATCTGCTCTTTCTTTTTAACATCAAAAAGGGATGAATGAAATCCCGTTACCTTATAATTGCCGTTGGCATTTACTTTCTGGACAGCAAACCGATTGAAACCCGGTATATGTTCGTAGGGTCCGTGAAGTTCCCACTGGCCGGTGGCACATATGGCAATTATCGCTCCGGCTGCAGGACGGGTTTCGGTCAAACTTCCGGACACCATCCGGCCGGCAAAGAAACCCGAAGGTCGTCCCTTGCTCCACAAAGGAAACTGGTTTTTCGGTTCATTAGTGATCGAAAAGCTCTGAAATGCCTGGGGAAGCGACATGTCTTCGCTGTTTGCAAGAGTAAACAGTAATCGGTGCGCTTCTTCAGCCTGTTGTTCCATCCACCGCCAGTTAAGATGTCTCAAATTATCCGATGGATGTCCTTCACGCAAACGACCATCATGATGAGTCATAAACGAAATATTGTAAAAACCGTTAATTCCCGCCACAATACTTCCACATACGTATTCACCGGGAACATAATCTCCCGTCGAAAGAGGATCAGTAAGGGCACGAGTATTAAACCAGGTCAGTCCGGCAGTGGAAAAGGCGGCGTCCTGCAAGGCAGCCATTACCGGACGGTACCAGCCCGGGTTGTCCCAGTGGCTGCGGGTAAGCCGCTTGGGGTAGAAACGGAACTCCGATTTATCGCCCACAACTGCTCCCCAGAACCGGCTACGATCGGAAAAATTATAACAGGTATGAAGAACAATCCAGTGATTGCCCAAAAGCTCATACAGTTCCTTTTCCTGCCGGTCTATTTTTCTGATAACATCCAGTTCTTCAATACGGCCGGTAACAAACTGTAACGACCGGGATTTGAGTTGGCTGCGAACCTGGGGATCGATTCCCTGAAGAGAAAATTTATTAAGTTTCTCCAGCGCAGTGCTCCATTTGAGTTTCAGTTCGAGTTTTTCGTAATATCCCCATGATGAGTCCGGTGAAGAAAGACCGAGCTTCTTTTCCCGAAGTCGCATTTTCATAATCGCCTGATTTAAATCCGCATAGACAAATTCGGCATTTTTAAAGAATATCTCCTTAACTTCCAGATGCAATTTTCCGTTTTCATCCTGGATCGGTTTGTCGTCCGAAAGCATGCTCTTTAATCGAAGGAGGTATTCATATTCTTCGGTATGATCTCTTGAGAGTTTATCCCTCAGCTCCGTTTTTTTTGTAATCGCATCATAGACGGCACGCATCCCCTGATGGAAATTTGCCTGATTGTCACAGAAAACCAGCGCGAGATCTCTTTTGGGACGATGGGAAACAAAATATTCGGCCGCCTGAAGGAGGGCGGCAACATTCCCGGCACTTCGTGCAGCGGGAGATTTATGCGGTATCTGGCCATAGGAATCATAATTTGCCGAAAGTACCATGAGTTCAGATTGCCCCCGGTCGGCGACGAAATCAGGATTGGTACCCGGTATAAATCCTATGATATTTTCTCCAAGACAATCGGTATAAGAAAGATGGGAATAGAGCACAACTTCATCGTGATTTTTCCTGAAATCGACATGCGCCTGAGCATTCTCATCGGCATAGAGACGGATGAGGTTTGCCGGAAGTCCCATTCGTTTCGATACGGTCGAAGAAGCGCTCGTATCCCCCAGAAAAATAACGGCTTTTGCGCCCATGGAAAATGCTTCGACCCACCGATCTCGGCTTTTATATTCAAAAACAGCAATCGAGTTGTCAAGTTTACGGTTCCAGACACTGTCGGACGAACCATCGCCCATATACACCATTGGCCCCCGGAGGCCCTCGGCGGGGGTTGCAGGAAGAACATGGAGATTCGGCGCCACAGGGAGTAATGCAACCGTTGTATCCCCAACCGATATTTCGCACCTGTCTATTTCAATCTGTACCAGAGGAATAGACACCTTCAGGATTTTTTCAATCCCCGCTTTTCGCAGACGACGTTCGATATACCGTCCGGCAACATGAGCTTCAGGAGTGCCCGAGAGCCGATGGGGTCCTGATGCAAGAGTCGTAATATCAGCATAAAATTTCGATGAGGGTGTTGTTACACGAAAAGTGGAGTCCTGCCCATGAAGCACCATGCCCAGCAAACCCATCAGCAGTAACGCCCTTCGGCAGATCATTTTCTACCTCCGATTTTTCCCAACCGTATATTAATATTCTCACGTCGTTCGACCCGTTCGATTTTGCCGTCACGGATCCACATCATCCGGTCACACACATCAAGCAACCGCAAATCGTGCGTCGCACAGATAACGGTCACCTCTTTTTCTTTGTTAATTTTCCGCATGATCTCCAGTATTTCGGCGCCGGTTTTCAGATCGAGGTTTCCTGTAGGTTCATCGCAGAGCAGAGTTTTGGGGTTATTGCAGAGAGCGCGGGCGATCGCAACGCGTTGTTGTTGCCCCCCCGACATCTCGACAGGCCTGTGCCGCCACCGGTCTGCCAGTCCCACAAGATCCAGCAGTTCCATTCCCCGCCGCCGGGCATCTTCAGGAGTCACTCCGGCAAACGACATGGGCACGGTCACATTCTCGAGCGCAGTCATATATTGTATCAAATTAAACTGCTGGAAAATATATCCGATTTTCCGGCATCGCAGAAAAGCGAGTTCACCGGCATTGAGCTGAGCAATATCAACTTCATCGATAAGCACCCGGCCGCTTGACGGGGAATCGAGTGCGCCGATCATATTGAAAAAAGTCGTCTTTCCGGAACCCGATGGGCCGAGAATTGCAATGAACTCCCCCCGGTAAATAGTAGCATCAACCCCACTGAGCGCATAGGTAATCGCATCACCCATACCATACCTTTTCACGAGATTAATCGTGCGAATGATTACCGCTTTGGCGTCTTTTGCCTGATGTCTGTCTTTGTTCATAAATTCATTCCACCCGCATGGCTTCCATTGGAGCAAGCCGTGAAGCAACCACCGACGGCCAGGTTGCTGCAATCGAAGCGATGATTATCCCCGCCAGAAAGGAGAGTAGATCACTGTAAAAAACATCACCCACCGGAAAGGCTTCAAAAATCAATCCGCCATATTCGATAATACTCCGCATAACGGCAAGGGCAAGACCAATCAATACACCGATAAAACTTCCAACAATACCCTGAAAAAGTGCCTCGAATACAAATTGCAGCATAACGAAATCATCCATAGCACCCAGACATTTCATTGTTGCAATCTCTTTGAAACGTTCGGTTACCGACATGAGCATGGTATTGGTAATGCCCACAATGCATACCAGAAAGGAGACCACGATAAGCCACAATGTCTCATTGTGGAAAGAGAACAACCCCGAACGCTTAACCGGCAGTGTCTTACCCAGTGCCGCCTGCAGTGATTCGTTCCGGCGGTATGTGCCGGACAACTCCTCCAACCGACGGCGGGATAATGAAAACCCGGTCATCTCCTCCGATAAAAAATCCTGCATCCATGCGGCATGGTTTCCTTCACCCAGCCAGTGCATGAAAGTCTGGACATTTACTTTCTGACGCTCAATTCCCATTTTCCGGGCAACGACAGGCTTTACATCCTTTCTGTCGATAATTACCCCGAGCCGCTGCAATTGTATATTGTCGAATGCTTGCTCCTTGAGAATCTCGAATTTTGCATTATCGATACGGTAGCCCTGAGAGCGGAGAAGTCCCACCAGGCTGCTGTCGGCAGTGATAAAAATATCATGCAGCCGCCGGCCGTTAAAATGTTGTTTAAGTGCCGCAATTTTTTGTGATTGCCCCTTGCGAATTCGCCGGGTAAAGGAATAAAAGGATGGATATATTTCGGTAATACAGTGCACAAGGTTTTCGCGGGATTTCAGGGGTGGTTTCAGCTTCATCTCTGAAACTTTGCCCAGAAAGGTTTCTAAATCATCCGGATTTTTCAGCTTCTCACCTAAATTATGGGGAGACTGATCGGCAATAAGGATCGCACGCGCGGTACGGGGAATGGAATTAAAATATTCAACGAACCGGTGGATTGTTCCGGCCTGTTTTTTAAACAAAGCCATTTCATCACTGGAAAACATGCCCCATGTCTTATACTCGGCCATTCGATCGGCATTCTGTGCCACAACATGAGACAGGATTTCTTCGTCGGAATCGGGCGATGACAGCCGGGAAATCCATTCACTGAGCATGCGACTGTCCTTTAATTTACTGTAGGCATAATAATCGGTGTCCCGGGAAATGAGACCGTAATTGAGTATATAGGAGAGAAAAGCCACAGCCAGGGCCAGAATCAGAATACTGATCGCCGACCGGCGCAGCCGGAAATACATACCGCCGATACTGTGCCGAAAACATCGTACCGGACCCAGGCGGACCTGGTTTTTAACGACAATCGGTTTCAAACAGACAACTCCTCATTACTCTTCACCGAAAAAAACTATCCCCCCTGCACTGCATACCTGACAAGCACGAGCATCCCCCGCCGCATCAATTGGCGGACAAATTCCATAACGCTCAACCGGGCCTCGTGAAAGGAAAGAAAATGCCGCTCGGCAAACATTTCGATAATCCGTTCCATGGTTTGTACACCATCACAGGCATCCCATACCTCTTTACCAAGTTCATCAAGTGCAACCCTTCGATACTTTGAAAAGGGCAGTACCCATGATACAGGTGGATGGGTATACCACTTGGTCTTTTTTAACGGCACCTGTAATACCACCGTTTGCCCTCTATCATTTTCCTCAACCGCACTGTTACGGGTAGGAACAGCGCTGAGAATTGCAGGAAGCGAAACAGGAATATCCGGATTAATCATTGTTTGTGTCGATGATTCCAGTTTTTCAACCCCTTCCACAGCATTCCACTTTCATTTTACTGCACTCTACCGGTTTTTTATCATAGGAATCGAGTGTTACATGAAAGATTGTTTCTTTTCTATCGCATATCCAGGCGTAATCACTGGTTACCTTTCGTTTGCCCCTGAGCCACCGGGGTTTAAACACAGATTCGCGAGTTTGGACCTGACAGATTTCATGCCCATTATCTTGTTGGTACACAAGTGCGTCTTTTTTTCGGCCCGTCTCTTTTACAAGGTAATCTCCGATAGTGCCTTTATGACGAAATGGAGCCATGGCCCGCCGTCGGACCGTAATTGATGAACCGTTGCCGCCGAAAACAAAGGTGGTTGCTCCCGGTAAAGCCTCTGTCGAGTGAATCTGCCAATCTGAGGGTGTTTTCATGTCGATTCCAAAGGCGCACCACCGGGTTACGGGGGCATCTGATTTTTGCGAACAACAGCCTTTGAGTACCATCTCCTCCACTCTTTCATCGCAGCCCTCAGGCCAGGAAAAGACCAGATCGAGCCAGCGTTTCGAGCGTGTTTCATAGGAACCGGCCCGGGTAATTGATGCTTCTCCCTGTTTCCGCCGGTACAAGCGCCACGGACCTCTATGGTATATATCGCTTATTACACACGTGGGGTCTTCCTCTTTATCACGGGCCCGGAAATCATCGAAAATCCTCTTTTCGGCAGGACGACGGGCGCACCGGGTCCAGGCAAATTGAAGTCGCTGGTGACGGCGGTCGATAAAAATCAGTTTCCCTCTCCCCCTGTTCACAGAGTGACGGGTTATCTCCCAGTCTTCGGGGACTTCAATGCTCATGCCAAGCCATTCAATGTGTGTTCCCTTAATCATAACGGAAAAATCTCATAAATTTTCGGTATCATTCCGGTTCGGAGAAAGTAGAGTGTACCCACCAGAGTCCAGAAAAAGGCGGCGCAAACTTCACCGGCAATAATGCCGATCATAAGCGGTTTGACCTGACGGTACCCCCGGACTCCCGATAATTTGACTACCCCGGTCTTTACCGCCCAGCCAATTAAAAAGGAAAGTGCTACTTTACATCCAGGCATGGTTCCCCATATCAAAAATGCAACCGGATGAAGCGGCCACCAGGGAAACCGCAACCGCCCGATACTGCATATCAAAACAAGCGCCAGCCCTGCAAGCCCCCAGCCGAGCAATGTGTAATCCGGATTCATATGAAAAAATCGCTCAAACCCGTTGATTTTTACCGATTGCGAAAGTTCGTTATATGCCGAAAGCTCCGATAGATGGTGGGTCAGAAACTTAAAAGGATATTTCGGCACACCGTTAAGCGCCCAGTAATCCTGTGCGTCAAGCCCATTGACATACTGCAATTTCAGTGAGGTTACCAGAGCAACGGCAAAACCGGCCAGGACCATGACGGCGATAAGGGAAATGGATTTATTTGAAGCATATTTCCTGAAACGGCCGGTCGCCATTTCGAGACCGTTTGCCAGAAAGGGCATGAAAGTCTCCCGGGGATCCATGGTAAACATCGCAGCAACGAGCGCCATGAGAATATAGGCCGTCGGACCAATCGCTCCCATACCGAATACCGCCATGAGAATGCCTACCACACCCCAATTGGGTTGAACAAAAAACGCTCCGGTCTCAACGTTGATACGGGTGATAACAAAAAACATCAGAAGTGTAATTGCGATCATGAGCGAACCGAGAACCCAGTCGAGTCCTGCATTATTCAGGAGAATCACCATGCCGATCACCAGAGGGATAAATGCTCGAGATGCCCATATTGCCGAAGGCGGTGTATCGGGGTTGGGCCTGAACCCGAATGTTGAGGATATGACATTCAAATAGTATCGCCGCCCGATAAAAAATGTCATTCCCGCAATGCCGATATAGGAACCGAAACGCATCAACCCCGTATTCGAAGGGTCAAGACTTACGCTGCCGGGCATCATTATGCCCCGGGTAATCATAGAGGCATAAAGACCAAGGAACAGATAATTGGCAATGCCGATACTGAAAGAAACTTCAAGACTTAAAAAGAATGCAAAGGCAATGATGGTAGGATAGATAATCGGCGACGTAATCAGAGTATAGAAATAATCAAATTTTTTTGCATTGGGGAAAACCTGCTCGAGTCCTTTGAATTGAAGTACCCTGGTAATATTAATAAAGGTAAGATCCCAGGCATAGAGACCATTAATTAAATGAAATACAAAGATCGCGATAAATCCGCCCCAGAACACCTGAGATCTAAGAATGGCGGGTTGACTATTGATTTCATCGGTTTGTGTAAATTCCTGGGCAAATCGCGCGATAGGATAGGGCAAAAGCTCACGTTTCCACTGAGGATGAACGATCACAACCATGCACAACGACGCCATTGCCAGAAGCAGGCCTAATCCTCCCCAGAGAAAAATTGAGGGCCACCACGCTTTCCAGGGGATTGAGGTATCCCCCTTTCTTCCCGCTCCGCGGGTCAGACGTTGTAATGCAGGATGAAGAAGATCACCATTTGCAAGAAGAACCCCCTGCCCTTTCGGCGCAGGAGATATGTATTGGGGCAATGCCCGCTGAAGCGCATGCCGGCTGAACCATTTGATTTCCCGCTTTGTTGCGCTGTCCGGTGGAGGTATTGCAAACCTGCCCAGAGAATCGATTGAGGATGATTTTGCCACGATTGTTGATATTAAATCCTTTTCGAGGAGAAGCTCATTGATACTCCTGAGTACCACCTGGCGTTCGGTCGATTCGACCCTCCCCCTTATTATAGCTTCTTTTATAACACTTTCAACGTTTTCGGGAAAAGCTTTTTTCAGGACATACAAAGGACCTTCATCACTTTTCTGTAGATCTTTAATAAATCTGTCCCAGTTTTTGATATGGCCTTCACCCAGTTGCGGATCAACCCCGGGCACGTAGGATATCACATTTGCCGCTTTCCAGGCCGTTTTCGACTGGTACATAGTTTGAGGTTGGGAAACGACCGGAGCGAAATAGCGAAAAAAGCCCGATCCGGGCCATCCGCATACAACTAATCCCAGAGCAATTATTACCAGCATTTCGCGGGAAGAGAGTACTTTTGTTATCTTAATCAGCCGGAGAAGCGGATTTACGAACAAAACCAGAAGCGTTAATCCGCCAAACACTATCACCGGAAAGTGATTACCAATTAAATAGGTCTGGCGAATAACATGATCGTTAAAATAAGTAAACGAAGAAATTACACCGGCAAAGAAAAAACCAATTATAATTGCCCTCAGGGTCACGCTTGTAATTGTATCCTTTTCCTGCTACGTAGAATTATCTGGAAAGAAAATTCAAAGTGTACTGTAATCCTTGGCTAATGAAGGCTTTGGAAGATAATCTGCATTATTTGGAATTCTTAAGCGCTTAGATCGCTTCCTTTATACTATTACCCTGCTAATCTTAAATATAAATCATGTATATTCCTTTCCCCTACCGATATTCAGAGATGTTTTTAGAAAAATTGCGGGCTGTTTTCTATTCTAAGCAAAAACTCTTCGGTTCCTCCTGGTAATATATTTAATGGTATTTAAAATCATTTAATTTTGGATTTTCAATTTTTGATATTGTGACATCAAATTATCTTTCTTATATTAGATATATATTTCATTAAATGAATTCATGTGTACCAGGTATCGTCAAGGAGAATGTTCAATGAATGAGCACCCGATTCCGCCCGATTCTAATGATACACTCCACGCGCGGATTACGCAGCTCGAAAAAGAAAACAGCGCGTATGCCGCAATCAAAGCGGAGCTTAATCGGACCGAACAGCAATATGAAACGCTGGTTCAAACCATTCCCGATATTGTTTATATAATCGATAAGAACGGTCAGTTTTCATTTCTCAATGATTCGGTCCGTCAACTCGGATTTGAACCGGAATCACTTATCGGAAAGCATTTCAGCAGCATTCTCCATCCCAATGATCTCGATTCTGTAAGCAGGAACACCGTTCTTCCTAAATGTAAAGGCAGAATTACCGGTGATGACAAGTCGCCCAAACTTTTTGATGAACGCCGGTCGGGAGAAAGAAAAACCAGGGACCTGGAAGTCCGGGTTCTTACGAATAATATTCTGGGGCTGGAAACCGATGAACTGGTTGTTTTCAGTTTGGTGAGTTCATCGGGGTACTATGCGGAAAATCCCAAAACCAGAAAACGGGAATTTTGCGGAACAATCGGTTCCCTTCGTGACATAACCCATCGTAAGCGGACCGAACGCGCGCTCAAAGAGAGCGAACGGCGGTTCCGGGAAACAGCCGACCTTCTTCCCACGGTGATCTGTGAATTTGACCTCGGTAAACGTCTTACCTATATCAACAAACTCGGCTTTGAGCTGATGGGCTATACCGAAGATGATTTCCAGACGGGAATAATGCTCAACACTGTTATTCATCCTGAGGAACATGAGCGTGTTGACGATTATTTCAAGCGGGTAATTGAAGGAAAGAGTTTTCAGGCCGCCGAATACCGTGTAATCTGTAAAGATGGTTCCGAATTGACTATGCTTATTAATGCATCTGCAATGAAACGGCGAAACAGAGTGGTCGGAGTACGGATCGGGGCGATCAATATCACGGATAAAAAGGAGATGGAAAAGGAGCTTCAAAAGGCACAGATATTGGAATCCCTGGGAATTCTGGCCGGGGGCATAGGGCACGATTTTAATAATATCCTTACAGGAATATACGGAAATGTCCAGCTTGCTCACAAAAAACTCCTCAAGGGAGAGGATATTAAAGGATTTCTGGAAGGAATCGAGAAAGCTTCCGATCGGGCGGTTTCCCTTTCCAGACAGCTCCTGACTTTTTCAAAAGGCGGAGACCCGATCAAAAAAACCGCTTCCATTACCGACATACTCAAGGAAACAGCGGAATTCGGACTCCATGGCTCGAATGTGGGATGTGAGTTCAGAATAGCCGACGGACTATGGCGGTGTAACATGGATGTCAGTCAAATCAGTCAGGTGTTTAACAATCTGGTCATCAATGCGGCACAAGCTATGCCTGAGGGTGGGGCGATAAAAATCGGTGCGGAGAATATCAGAATCGGCCCCGATACCCGGCTCCCACTTAAGGAAGGAAATTATATAAAAGCATGGGTGCAGGATCACGGTATCGGCATCAAAAAAGAAAATATCGAAAAAATATTCGATCCCTATTTTTCCACCAAACAGGAGGGTAGCGGCCTTGGCCTTGCCGTTTCCTATTCGATTATCTCAAAACATGAAGGACTCATTACCGCAGCATCAACCCTGGGAAAAGGTACCACATTCTATATCTATCTCCCGGCAGTCCAGGAAGCGAGCGGTAAAAAATCGATCCCTGGGGAAACTAAAACTGAAGGCAAAGGCAGAGTACTGCTTATGGATGATGATGAAATTGTGAAAATCGTTGGTGAAGAAATACTTACCGACAGCGGGTATCTTGTGGTTACCGCCGAGCGGGGTGAAACCGCAATTAAGCTCTATCAAAACGGTATGGATTCCGGCGCCCCCTTCGATATCGTCATACTCGACCTCACTGTCCCCGGAGGGATGGGCGGGCGAGAGACCATCAAACATCTGCAGTCCATAGACCCGACCGTCACGGCAGTTGTATCCAGCGGCTACTCCGACGATCCGGTAATGGCAAATCCGGAAAATTACGGATTCAGCGGGGTTGTTTCAAAACCCTATAATATCGATGATCTCAATTCGATGTTGAACCGACTGATACAAAAAAAACGGGCATCCTGAGTGGGCGGACTGATACTTTCCTCTGCCGGACTTTTTATCTAAATATCGATAGATTTTTGCATTCTCACAAAGCACCCTCTTAAAATTTACCCACACTAACTATTTGTTTTTATTGAATTTAAGTGGTACCACCTTTTATTTTCACCATTTTTTTTGTATAATGAGGGTGCTTTGCAAATAATCGACTCAACAGGACACTATTAAAGGTACAACTCGCTATGAAAATTTTAGTTGTCGATGATTGCTACTCCCTTCAGGCGCTTATGGAAGATATCCTCACCTTCTTGCATTATGAGGACATCCACTTTGCCGATAATGCGCAGGAAGCACTTGAAAAAATCCCAGTCCTTTCACCCGACTGTATTCTGCTCGATTGGCACATGCCCGATATGAACGGCCTGGAACTCCTGCAACACCTTAAATGTGACATGCATACACGAGATATCCCGGTGATCATGCTTACCGCAGAATCGAAACTGGACAATGTCAAAAAGGCAATCGAGTGCGGGGCTGAAGGCTACATTCTCAAGCCAATCAACGAAGAGCTTCTGCGCATACGGCTTATGGATGTTGAGCGGGAGCATTTTCTGGGATTGAAGAAATAGATACTATTTTTTGGACCGGCGTTAGCATCGATAACAACCATACCCGCCCGGAATCCACGGCCGGATGTTGCGCAGGACCTTCAGAAGAAAAACAGCAACGATCCTAATCCTGCCAATGCAACATTGTGCCCGCGCATTTTTGTCCGCAAAAAGCCCCGCTCCTGCTCCGACCCCAAGGGAACCAGGCTCCATGGTCCCAATGAAATCTATACTAAGTAAATAAAAAAGGCCGCCTTGCGGCAGCCCTTTACTTATAACCTCTCCTGCGGAGTGTGCTTATTGCACAATAACCATTTCGGGCTTATTGGTATTCTCTCTGCTGTGGATTTTCCACTGGCCGTTGCTATCCTGAAGAGCAAACGTTATTTTGCCGCCCTTCTCGGCATTGACCTTTGCGGTTACATCGAATTCAACCCATACATTCTCACCGCTTCCGTTATTCGATGCCAACTGTTCACCGATTGCCGGTGCGGTATTGCAGGTGACCGATGTCTCTCCCCAGGTATCGTTAGCAACAAAAAATACCAACTGATTAAACCGGTTTTGATACCAGTTTTTCGAGACATACATGCGCAATGTTGCCGATGAGACCGATGACACGCCCGAAAGATCGTAGCGCATCAGGATAGTCCAGGCATCATCACCCGATGCGGTCATTTCGACGACATCATAGTTGGTATTCGGGTTTTCCTCACATTCGATCGAAGCATCGGCTTCCGGATTGAGCGTGACCGTGCCGCCGCCACTCGGAG
>WJLZ01000076.1 GCA_014728215.1 Chitinivibrionales bacterium | reverse complement strand
GGCCTGTTCAGATTGAACAACACTTTAAACCATATTACACCAAAGTCTGGGATTTATTCTCAAGCAAAGGTACGAAGATATTCCAGATGGACAGCGACGGCAATATCGACCCGATTATCGACGCCTTACTCGATTGTGGTATTAACTCGATTTATCCAATGGAGCCGGCAGCGGGTATGGATATAGTGGAAACAAGAAAGAAGTACGGCAATGAACTAACCATGGCAGGAGGTATTGACAAACATATACTGCGTGGCACGAAAGAAGATATTAGAACCGAGCTTGAATACAAAATGCAACCCATGATGCAACAGGGCGGGGTGGTTTTCGGCTTGGATCACAGGATTCCGAACGGCACACCACTGGATAACTATCGTTATTACGTCGATCTCGGCAGAGAGATCCTTGGAATTCCACCGAGAAGCAGTGAATCAAAAGGCTGGCAGCGCATGGCTTTTTGTGGACCCTCCATGATTTAAAAATATGAAAACCGAAGCTAAAATCCTTATATGGCTGCTTATAATCACAGCAGTGGCAGTAGGGCTTACCTATAGGCCCTCAAAAAACACAAAAACCGTCCTGAGAATAGCGCACAACCTCGATACATCGCATCCTTTGCACAAATCAATACAATACTTTGCTAAGCAGTTGGATTCTGAATCAAATGGACAGATACAGGCATATATATACCCCAATGGCCAGCTCGGGGCTGACAGAGAAGCTATTGAACAACTCCAGTCCGGTGTTCTTTCAATGAGCATTTGTTCTTGCGGACCGTTAGAAAGCTTTATCCCCGAAATGCAGGTATTTGGAGTACCGTACCTCTTCCGATCAAAGCAGCACATGCTGAAAACTCTAAACTCCGATATTGGCAATGAATTGCTCCGGAGCGGCGAAAAGTTCGGCCTTAAAGGCCTGTGCTTTTTCGACGCGGGCGCAAGGAGCTTTTATACACGAAATACACCTATTCACTGTCCTGCAGATTTAGAGGGTTTGAAAATACGAGTCATGAAAACAAACATGTCAATCAGAACTATCAAGGCCCTCAATGGCTCACCAACCCCTATAGACTTCGGTGAACTTTACACAGCCCTGCAGCAGGGAGTAGTTGACGGAGCCGAAAACAATCCTCCAAGTTTCTATAGTTCTATGCATTTCGAACTCTGTAGGTATTACTCACTGGATGAGCATCTTCGAATACCGGATATGCTTCTCATTAGTAACATTTTTTGGAACAGGTTAACCGCTAAGCAGCAGGATATCATCACCGAGACCGCACAAAAATGCGCCCAGTACCAGTATGAACTATGGGCTCAAAAAGAAACCGCCACATTGCAAAAAGTGCAAGAAGCTGGAGTTGAAATAATTCACCCTAATAAAAAACCTTTCATCCAGGCCGTCCAGCCATTATGGAAAAGCTTTGATGGAACGTGGACAGGAAATATGATAACAAAAATACAGACCATTAATTGTACTGAAAAATGAAACGTTTTCTGAATATCTTTGATAAAATAATTAACATTGCGGCAATCATCATTATGGCATTGCTGGTAATAGACGTCCTCTGGCAGGTACTCGCAAGATACATACTTAAAACTCCAAGTGCATGGACAGAGGAACTCGCTGGCTTCCTGCTAATATGGGCAGGTCTTCTTGGCGCCTGTATAGCACATCGAGAAAAGGCACACCTTGGAATAGATTATTTCGTTGAAAAATTCAGTGATTCGAATAAAGATCTTATACGAATCATGGCAAGCTTCCTTACAACTGCTTTCGCCCTGCTAATACTGACTTTGGGGGGATACCAACTGGTAAAAGCAACCCTGGAAACAAACCAGTATTCACCTGCATTAGGAATACAAATGGGTTACGTTTACCTGATATTGCCAGTAAGCGGAATAATTATGACCATATACAGTATCAGGCACGCATGGTTGTATTATTGTGATATGAAAAATAAGGAAATTTGATGCTCTCTCCATTAACGGTAATGATTTTAACTTTCACGGTTATGCTCTTCTTTGAAGTCCCTATCGCAGTAAGCTTGGCATTATCATCTTTGATGGCAATTCTTGCAATAGGTGATATACCCGCCTTTCTTATTGTGGCCCAGCGTGTGATGAACGGTATGAATAGTTTCACACTCCTTGCAATACCTTTCTTCATACTCGCCGGACTGTTTATGGGTAGAGGGGGCATCGCAAGAAGATTGATTGATTTCGCAAACGCCCTCGTTGGTGCTTTGCCCGGTGGACTGGCCTATGTAAACGTATTGACCTGTATGCTTTTTGGCTCAATATCCGGATCCTCAGCCGCTGCCGTTTCCTCAGTGGGAGGTTTCATGATCCCGCTGATGAACAAAATGGGATATAATAAAAACTTTAATGCATCAGTGACCGTGACAGCAGCAACCACCGGCCTTCTTATTCCCCCAAGTAATGCAATGATCATCTATTCACTGGCAGCGGGCGGAACAGTTTCCATCGCCAATATCTTCATAGCCGGTATCATCCCCGGCATCTTGGTTGGCTTGGCTCTTATCACTGTCGCAGGGATGATATCTTTTAAGAATAATTACGGCAGAGGCTCTTCGTATCCCATATCTGAAGCTGTTTCAAAATTCTTTAAAGCTATTCCAGCCCTGTTGCTGGTTGTGATTATTTTAGGCGGAATACTTTCTGGGATATTCACCCCGACAGAGGCTTCGGCAATCGCTGTAGTTTATGCCTTCATACTTTCTGTTCTGATCTATAAGGAGGTTGATCTCAGAGAGATACCTGCTATCCTCCTGCAATGTGTTATCACCACCGCGGTGGTTTTTCTTTTGATCGGAACATCCATGGCCACAAGCTGGGTTCTTTCGTACGAAAATATCCCCATAAAGATAAGTCAGGCACTGATGGGATTATCAGAAAATAAATACATAATTTTCCTAACAATAAACCTGATACTGCTCGCAGTCGGAACATTTATGGATATGACACCGGCCATACTTATTTTCACCCCTATCTTTTTACCGGTCGTAAAAGAACTTGGAATGGACCCAATTCAGTTCGGAAT
>WJLZ01000075.1 GCA_014728215.1 Chitinivibrionales bacterium | reverse complement strand
GGATTACGAAAATGTTCGGAAGACCGTGCTCGATCAGATGCGGAGACATTTCAGGCCCGAGTTTCTCAACCGTGTCGATGAGATCGTGGTGTTCCACTCCCTTACCAGGGAGCACATCGAATCGATCGTCGGCATACAGCTCGAGCGCTTTGGCAGACTGCTGGCGTCAAAGAATATCACTTTTGCTGCTGACGATTCTGCCCGGAAGTATCTTGCAAAAACCGGATTCGATCCTGTTTATGGCGCCCGGCCGTTGAAACGGACAATCCAGCGGGAACTCGAGACTGCAATTTCGAGAATGATTGTGGCCGGAGAACTGGGTGAAGGCAGCAAAGTGAAAGTACGCGCCGAAGGAGACACGTTGAACTTTTCGGCAGAGTAAGAACCTGAAGAATATTTTAAATACTGAACGGAATGTGAAATGAGCATACATGCAGGTGTATGCTCATTTTTTTTCTTTTTTCACCGAACTGAATTCACGAGTTGTTTTTGAATCGGACTTATGCTCGCTGAATTTTTCCCTGAGTATTTTCAGAGGACCGTAAACAACGATTTTATCGCCATTTTGAATTATTTCAGATCCGGTTGGAATGGGTATCCATTTTTTTTCCCGCTCGATACCAAGGATAAGCAACCCCTGTTCGTTGAGACGGCATTCTGCAAGAGAGCTGTTTACGAAGGGGGCGTTTTCGGTCATGATCGCCTTGACGAGGCTATAGCCTTCCATAAGATGCAGGAGATCTTCGATGGCGCCTTCTTCGATTTTCGAGGCCTTGATAATCCGCCGTTCGATGAAGCTTTCCCATTTTTCCACGAATTTCTGACGGGTCGCGATTTTATAGATGATAAATATTCCGATAAGAAGGACCACAACATTGAGAGGGATAGCAAATCCCTGGCTTGTCACCAGTGAAGATGTTGCGGTGACGATAATCGTTGCAAGTCCGGCATTACCAAGGATGATAAGCCGGGTAATAATTTTCCGCCGGGCAGGATGATTCACCACGGTTTCGGCTTCCTTGGTGGTAAAACCGGTGCCTGAGAACGCCGAAAGGGCCTGAAACTGGGCCCGTCGCTGATCAAGACCGGTCATCATGAGCATAATTGCAGCAGCCCGAACAACCAGAAAAGAGATAAAAATCGCCAGAAGCGCCGGCAGAAGAAAGTATATACCACCCATACTCATATCCTCCTCGATATTGTTTCACAGCATTGGAAGCTTTTAGAAAATAATCTAATTACCACAAGGATATAATAAAGTGCTTACAGTGGATGGAGGTATTCCTTTAAAACCCTCTTTTTTCCCCATTTCAAAAGCGGCGTAAAGGGAGAGAGAACCGGCCGGTTATAGACAATTTGATTTTTCGGGAACTAGGTGAGCGTATAAAGAAACTCTCTTTACATCAGCTAATGTTCGGTCTTTTCGCGTCATAAAGGGTGCGAAATCAGTTGCTATTCGCCAACGATGATGATCGGGAATATTTCCTGGGCAAAAAAACGGAGAGAGAAATCAAGCATAGTGCCACTCACAACATATGCTCAACCGCCTTATGAATCAATCACGTAGACGCAGTGGTCTTCTCGGTGTTCCGGCAGCAAAGAGTTGCGCGAATGCACCGCATGTGATCACCATCACAGCAAATGTCGCAAATCAATTGGCTGACTTTCCCGGAAACTCACGGTAGGAAAGTTTATAAGTTCTCCCCGTCCCAATGCTCTCGCCGGGATTGTCGGCGGCGGGAACGGTCACTGCAATGCACAGAGCGGTAACTGAGGCCCTGCATTTACTGATAATTTCAACGAATGACAATCGTGCGCGACGCGCCGCCCTGCAACCGGCATGGCCGTCACGGTGTCCTACCGCACGCTCGGCTCCGGGAGTTATGTACTCAACGTGACGAGCGACGGATCGCAGCTTATCCCCAATCTGCTCGTGCACTAGTAGAAAAGTCAGCAGAAGACAACGATCGCAAATTCATCAAGAGCAATAACCGATGTATGACTATATGCAAGCGTGAGACCATTTCCGGTCTGAATCTGCTTTCGTTCACCGGCGGTAAATCATCGGCCCATTGTCACCACTGTCGGTTCCATCAGCCGCCGTGTCACCCAGATGCCAAGCACCAGGGGCATGGCCTGAAAGGTAGGCATGGCCTGCAAGGCCATGCCACAAGGTAGCCGATTCGCTTAGTAAGTATATTGTCGCTGCTTGTACAAATGCATAACAACTGTTTGTATATCATGCTGCATTTAACAGCGTATCCAGATCTTTCTGCGGGTCATCGATCGGCGCAATGCCGTAATTCTCCACAAGAAAGTTGAGGATATTCGGCGAAATGAATGCCGGCAGTGTGGGCCCCAGGCGAATGTTTTTTATGCCCAGATGGAGAAGCGACAAAAGGATTACCACCGCTTTCTGCTCATACCATGAGAGTACCATCGAGAGGGGAAGGTCGTTGATCCCGCAATTAAAGGCTTCCGACAGTGCCTGCGCAATCTTGATCGCGGAGTAGGAATCATTACACTGGCCGATATCCAAAAGGCGCGGTATACCGCCGATATCACCGATATCCAGATGGTTGAATCGGAACTTTCCGCACGCAAGAGTCATAACGACCGTATCTTTCGGCGTTTTTTCGACAAACTCGGTGTAGTAATTCCGTCCGGGCTTCGCGCCGTCACAACCGCCAACCAGAAAGAAATGACGAATCGCGCCACTCTTTACCGCATCCACGACTTTATCGGCTACGTTCATGACGGCATTATGCCCGAAACCGGTCATGAGATTTCTGCCTTCTTTTGCCCCAAAACCACCAAGGGCTTTGGCCTTTTCGATAACTGCGGAAAAATCGCTTTTGTCTACGTGGGTCACGCCGGGCCAGGCAACGAGGCCGGTGGTAAAGACCTGGTCCATATAGCTGTTGCGCGGTTTCTGAATACAGTTGGTCGTAAAAAGGAATGCAGCCGGAGCGCCCTCAAACTCTTTCTGCTGGTTCTGCCAGGCTGTTCCGAAATGACCGGCAAGATGGGGATATTTTTTCAGACCCGGATAGCCGTGGGCCGGAAGCATTTCTCCGTGGGTATAAATATTCACCCCCGTGCCTTCGGTCTGCTTTAAAAGGGCCTCCAGGTCCAGAAGGTCGTGCCCGCTGACCACAATGGCCGGTCCGGGTTTACGGGAGGTGGATACCGTGGTCGGTTCGGGATGCCCGAAATGCCCGGTATGGGCTTCATCCAGAATCTCCATGGTACGCACATTCATTTCGCCGCACCGGAGACACAAACCGACCAGTTCGTCGACAGTGGGGTTCGGTTTGTTAAGAAAGGCAAGTGCTTCATGGAAAAAGGAAAATATGGCGTCATCACTTTTCCCCAGAATAAACGCATGGTCGGCATAGGCGGCCATCCCTTTGAGTCCATAGGTGAGCAGGTGCTGCAGCGACCGTATGTCCTCGTTTGAATGGGTGTTGAGGATACCCAGTTCAGTTCCCTGCGCAATAAGCTCATCATCGGTTTGAGCAGGAACAAAGGCAACCGATTTTGGCATCGGACCGCTCAAATTCTTTTCAGCCTTTCCTTTGAGTTCGTCGGCTTTGCGGATAATTCGCTTGAGACGTTCGAAATCAAAATTGACATTCGTAACAGTCGAAAAGAGCGCTTCAACAACAAAGCGATCGACCTCATCATCCTTTTGCCCTTTCTGTCGCTTTTGATGCGCGCAGTAGCCGATAGCATAGAGCTGGTGAAGAATAATATCCTGCAACGCGGCGACTTCGGGTTTCTTGCCGCACACGCCCGAGGCATCGCATCCGGTACCCTTGGCGGCCTGTTCACATTGATAGCAAAACATTTTCATTAATAACTCCTTGTTTGAGGGTATACAACTATGGTCAAAAAATTCTATTTCGATTTAATCATAATCAGCACCATCTTAAACCGCTCCGGCGCATCGACCGCGTGCGGCTTATTGGCCGGCATGATAATCTGCTGTCCGGTTTCCAGCTTAAATTCGGTGCCTTCAATGGTAATAAGACCGGTGCCGTCAACAATCTCCACCAGTGCATCATAGGGCGCCGAATGAGTGCTCAACCGCTCGCCCTTGTCGAAGGCAAATGCAGTGACGGTTCCTTCGGGTTTATTGATAATTGTCCGACTCACCACCGACCCTTCCTGATACGCAATCAGATCGGCGCAAGAAAAGGGCCTGCCTATGAGTTTTTCATCGATCGGTTTTGCTTTGTCTGCCATTGTAGACTCCTTCTATTTATTGATTGGGGGCCGAGTGACGTTGAAAGGTAAAGCAAAAGATTCCTCTTCAATCGTGATCTTCAATCTCGCTCTCCTCTACACCCACTCCTCTTTTAAAACATTCCCTTCAAGTCCTACAACGATGCATTTGACCGGGACTTTTCTCTTTGCTTCATTTGCCGCCCGGCGGGCGAGCTGGAGGAGTCCGCCGCAGCAGGGGACCTGCATGATCATGACTGTCAGGGTGTTTATTTTTGCATTATCAATAAGGGCTTTCACCTTATCCAGATAAATATCCTTCCCTTCATCGAGCTTGGGACAGGCGATCGCCAGGGTTTTTCCTTTCAGGTAATCGTTATGAAAACCTCCCATAGCAAATGCCGTGCAATCCGCGGCCAGAAGAAGGTCGGCGCCCTGATAATGCGACGCATTCGGTGAAATCAGATGCATTTGAATCGGCCAGTGGGTAAGCTGTGATTGCCGGGGAGCTGATGGGGCTTCTGCAGCAGCTTTTTTGCGCTCAAATTCCATGGTTCGGGAACCGGGACATCCGGTAAATGGCGGTGTTGCCATGGTTTCCTCCTTCCTGTCGGGTAGTTCGATATTGTTTTCTTCACAATATTCAACAGCCTGTTTGTATAATTCAGTTTCATTATGTTCTTTCAGGTGCTTAAGATGGGCCTTTATCGTATTTTCACCCTGAGCTGCAATATTGGTCATGACCTTTTTCTCATCATAGGGCTCAGCCTCCCGTTCTTCGATAGTAATCGCACCCTCGGGGCAATGGCCCAGACAGGCACCAAGACCGTCGCACATGATATCACTCACCAGCCGCGCCTTGCCGTCGATAAGCTGAATAGCCCCCTCGGGACAATTGGGAATACATAAGCCACAGCCGGTGCATTTGTCTTCATCGATTGTAATAATTTGTCGTTTCATGGTTTGCTCCTTATTACTCCATTACTCCATTATTTCTTTTATAAATATGCACGATTTTCAGCCCGATTTCCTTGATGTGGATCAATAAATGTTATTTTTTATGTATGGATATACTTCTTCTGCTCAATCATACCGATCTTTTCGGCGGGCTTTCAGAAAAAAGCAAGCATCTTTTAGCCGATATTGCCGTCCCGAAGGAGATTGCAAAGGGGCGGATGCTTTTCAGGGAAGGTGAGCGGGGGTTTGCGCTGTATCTTCTTGGGACCGGGAATATCCAGCTGGGAAAACGGACCAAAGACGCCGGTGAAGTTATCGTGAAAGTCGTTCGTCCGGGAGAGGTGTTTGGCGAAGTTATCCTGTTCGAACAAGACCGGTATCCGGTGACGGCGACGGCGATAAAGAAGAGTTTGCTCTTTGTTCTTCCAAAACATCAGATGTACTGCCTTTTAGACAACAAATCATTTCGCAACGATTTTTTCGTACTCCTCATGAAAAAACAGCGGTACCTCACCGAACGGCTCAGAGATCAGCAGTCGGTGGATGTTGATGTTCGACTGGCCGGTTTTCTGAAGGAGCACTACGGCATGAAGAACCGAATCGTTCCGGGCATATCAAAAAAAGCGATGGCGTCATCGATCGGCGTAACGCCGGAAACCCTTTCCCGTCTTCTGCTGCGCCTGAAAAAGCAGGGCGTGCTTGTATGGGAAGGAAAGGAGATTGTGGTAGGGGAAAAGTTCTGGGGGGACGAGAAATGATTGATGAGGAATCGGGGGGCGAAATAGTTTGCTAAAGAGAATGAGGACAAAAAACTTTTTGGGGATTGTCTATGTATGTGCTATTATGGGCGCAGCGCTTTTAATTGACTGTAGCGGCAAAAAGGAGGAAGCCATCGATGATGAATCGTATATGGCAATGGTTTGTTCCGCGGCAGAGGTGGTGCGGCGGGATATCGAGCCGTCTTTTCCCACCCCGAAAGCGTTTTCATCGGTTGTCGAAAAGGCGTCGGAGGAGTTAAAAATGAGCATCACGCAATCCATGGGTCCTGAAGAGGTTGCCGGGCTGTTTATCAAGCAGATTTACGAGACCTGGGGTATCGGATTCGATTCGAACCGGACCAATTTGTATGGTCTCTTTCCCCATACGATTCTCCAGCGGAAAAGCGGCTCGTGCCTGGGGGTTTCGCTTCTCTTTCTTATTTTAGCCGAACAGACCGGGGTCCCTTTTCACGGTGTTATTATTCCCACCCATTTTTTTGTGCGTTTTGATAATGATACGGCCCGGTTCAACCTCGAGCCGAACCGGAGGGGATATTGTTATACCGATAAGCGGTATAGAGAAAAATACGGCGTTGCTGGTCGCCCGTGGTACACCATGAAAAACCTGACAAGAGAAGAAGTCGCCGCCGCGTTGTCGTATAATCTGGGAAATATATGTCGCATACGGGGACTTCATGAAAAGGCGGTTGTTTTTTATGCTGAAGCGCTCGAGGGGCTGAAAGAATTTCCCGAGGCCCTGGGCAATGCGGGAATTTCCTATGCCTATCTCGGTCGGATAAACGATGCGGTGACGGCCCTCAGGAGAGCAAAGCTCAGCGATCCCGGACTCGAAAATATTTCCAAGAACCTCGGAACAATGCTGCTGAGGGCCGGCAGGTACAAGGATGCGGTACAGGAGCTTTCGGAGGCTGTGGGGTCCCGCCCGGGTGATCCAGACTTGCATTATAGCCTGGGGGTAGGGTATTATTATATTGAAGATTACGAGCGGGCGTTGAAGGAGCTTTCCTGTGCAATTACCTTGCGCCCGGGGTATAGTGACGCACGTGCCCTTGTCCGGGACATCAAAAAAGAAATTTCCGATTGATATTTTCCAAAAGACGGCGATACTGGAAAACAATAATGTTGTTCGGCCCACGACTTTTCACTTCTCTCTCTCTTCTCGTCCTCTTTCTCATTGCAGTTCCCGAAGTAGCTTCTGAATCCTCTTTGTTGTCAAAGGATACGGTTTCACCTGAAAATCCGCCCAACGGTATGGTGTGGATTCCCGGCGGGGTTTTTACAATGGGTACTATCGACGCCGATGATGAAGAAGGCCCTTATCATGAAGTCAAAATATCGGGATTTTTCATGGACAGGACCGAAGTTACCCAGGAGCAGTTTAAAAAGAAGATTTTCAGTAATCCATCGTTCAATAAAACATGTCCGACATGTCCTGCCGAACGGGTGACCTGGTTTGAAGCCAATGCCTATTGTAAGAAAGCCGGCAAACGACTTCCCACCGAAGCCGAATGGGAATATGCTGCACGAGGCGGTTTACAGACGATCTACTCCTGGGGGGCAAAACATACACAAGCCGACAGCTTTGCCTGGTATGAAAGCAATGCCGCATTCACGACTCATCCGGTAGGGAAGAAAAAACCCAATAACTATGGACTTCATGATATGAACGGTAATGTATGGGAGTGGTGTGCAGACTGGTATGATGCCCGCTACTATGAAAAAACCCCCCGTGAAAATCCTCCCGGTCCCGAAGAAGGAACGCACCGGGTGATACGGGGCGGCTCTTTTGAAAATCCCGACCGTGCCCTTCGTCCGGCAGCCCGGGACCGTTGCAAACCCGACGCTCGACGGCCAGGCATCGGATTTCGATGCATGAAGGGGAAATGATGCGTTTGCAGAAAAGGTCGATCGATGATTACAGGGTATCGTTATATGTTCGAATGCTATCGCGGGTGTTTTAAAATTGTTAAATTTCCTACCAGTGAATGCCGGCTTGATCAGCGTAATGAGTGTTCTATTTTGGGCAAGACAGGTATGAGTTTTGTTTTTATG
>WJLZ01000074.1 GCA_014728215.1 Chitinivibrionales bacterium | reverse complement strand
TGAAGGCGCGACGATCGAGATTAAGGGGAATACCGAAAACGGCAGAAAGTGCGGGAAACTGAAAGAAAAGATCTACGGCAACCGCTTTATGGGAGAGATCGAAATCTCCGAAAAAGTCGAGGAAGGCGATCAGGCGTATTTTGAGGTCAAACTTCCCAAACAAGGACTCAAGGCCGAATCCAATTACATTCCCTGCGTTCCCACTATCCTCTGTACACGCATGCAGTGGGACAAGAAGGAAGCCCGTCGCGGGGATGTTCTCACCCTGTCGGCGGAATTCGAGAATGTAGGCGAATCGGTCGACGCCGTCGTTGTCATTTACGAATACGACCAGGACGGCAACCATGACAAAATCGCTTCCATCCCGACCGAAATCAAAAACCGTAAAATGCAGCTCACGTGGGAATATGAATACCACGAAGACACCGATGAAATCCCCACCAATGACGAACTCAAAGAGTACGGCAAAAGCTATAATCCGCCGGAGTATTTTTTTGTGGTGGTGATCGGGGGACAGAAATTCGGGGTGGAGCAGGAGAGTGGGTTGTTGAGGCTTAGGGACAGGAAGAAAATTCTAGTATTGGACCGCTATGGCATTGAAGCGGCCAATCGTGAAGTAACACTCCATCTTGCAGACGGCACAGAGAAGCAGGCTCAAACTGATGACAAAGGGATAGTTACTGATGACGGCCTGGTTCCGGGAAGAGTCTCTGTTGAATTGAAACCCCCAAAACAGTAGTGTGAATATGAACGACAAAAAGGGAAAAAATTATACAATCGTTGCAGGAGATACGCTTTCGGCAATCGCTTCACGGCATAATGTTGCAAGCTGGAAAGTCATCTATAACCATGAAAAAAATGCTGCCTTCCGGGAGAAGCGGCCCGATCCGAACAGGATTCAACCGGGCGATGTCTTATGGGTACCGCTGAAAGGCGATGTCGTTTCCTCTACAAACAATAGCGTTGTAATTCAAGAGACCTGCATGAGGATTCTTTTTGATGCGCACATGCATATTCAAAGTAATAACTGCTGCCCGTTGCCGCTGCAATGGGCATTGGTGGCGAAAAATTTCTTTGCGTCCACAATAAAAGGGCGCCCTGGATCAGATGACCGCAAAAAGATTAATGACTCTGCTGCATCGATGAAAACAGGATTGTTTGTCGGCCGGTTGGGAAAAGTCGGCCGCATGGATACCGGATTGATAAGCGATATGTTTATCGGGAATGCAAATGCCGAAGACATCAAAGAAGGCATACTCTGGACTGTTTTAACTTATGAAGAACAGAAAAGAATAACGCAGGGATTATCTGAAGAAGAAGGAACAAGGCGTTTACAAGAGGAAGCCGCCAGAAGGTTTCAACTACGGAATCTACAATCACAAAACTATAAAAAATATCTCGAATTTTCCGATTATACAAAACAATATTACAGTGGTATGGATATTTTTCGAATGCATATCGCTCTTCCCATGGATCTATCATTCGGTCATTACTGGGGGCGTTTTGGTCTTCCGGTTAATTTAAATACCAATGGTGGAATGTATTATATCAATGACTTTGTCGCCATTAATATCGTTACATCATCGTTTAGCGCAAATGAACCCTGTGTTACCGTAAGCCCGAATAGCATTACGCCTTATTACGCCGGTGAGGAGCCTTGTAGTATTCCCGTCATCTCCCCGTACCAATCATACCAGTTGTATCAGTCACACCATCACCTCTGGGCGCTCTGTCTGAACGGGGACAAGGAGCAGGAAATCTGTTCCATTTACAAACAGTTGGAGAAGAATATCGCGGTCCGGAATGTCCGTTCCCCGGTGCTTCCATCAAGCCATAAGCACTATATCAAATTCACCGGCGATCTTGAAAAAATCAGGAATACGATTCAAACCCCCGACGGCAAAATCAAAGCCTGTCACCTGGTAGAACGAATTCCCGGCAAGGAAACCGAATGGTTCGAATCGTTTACGCAGCAGCTCGGTAATACTATCTCGGCAGCGGTACAGTACCCTTTCGAATATTTTATCTTTTATCACTATGATCCACGACGCCATTATGTTCCGGGAAAAGATGCACCATCGGGATTTTCCTGGTCTGAGCCGTGGGAGAGCGCATTAAAAGCGAATGCATTTTTTACTTACGAAATAGATGATAAATCGATAGTCAAATACGATGACGGCGGCAGTATAACCGGAGCATTGAAGCTGTCCCTTTCAAAGGAGTTGAACGATCCCGACATTCTGAAGGCAATTATTGATAATGTCCGAAGGAAAAACGGTGATGTTTACCCGGAGCTTTTTAAACATTCGCAGAATAAAAACGGCCCGTACTGGGGCGTAAAGATGTATCCCCGGCTGGGATTTACTCCAAATGATTTCAACAGATACCCCCATTTAAGGGATTTTTATGAAAATTGTCAAAGCAATAAAATACCGATTACTTTTCATTGCTCCAGGGGAGGCATGTCCATTGCAGATTATTTCAATTATGAGCGGTATGATGCGCAAAAAGTAAAAAATCGATACGATTTGCATGAAGCTGAAGAATATTTTGATAGCCGGGGCCATACTCCTGCCCACTGGGAGAGCGTGCTGAAAGAATTTCCCACATTAAAAATATGCATGGCCCATTT
>WJLZ01000073.1 GCA_014728215.1 Chitinivibrionales bacterium | reverse complement strand
TTTCGACACAGCGTCCAACAAGCAGCTTTTCTGTATTCGCCCAGGTACCCGTGAAACCGATGGGATGGCTGTAGAAGAACTCACAGAATTCTTCAACGCTGTCATGTATCCCGAGCAAAATGCACAAAAACAGCAGCAGAAACAAAAAGAAATCGAAGAACGAAACAAGGCCATACGGGAGCAACGCGAAAAAGATCAAAACGACGAATCCAAATGGGACTTGCTGGGATAGGAGGGTAGCCCCTGGAATTTCGGCCACGCGCGCAGGTGCCCAAATTTAACCCCGCAAATTTAACCCCGAGGAGATATCATGAATATGCTAAAAATTGTATGCATTGCCTTACTGTCATTACTCTTTGCATGTAAGCAAAACACTGAGGATGCTTCCAAACAAATCCCCTTGCCAGGAATTTGGTACGAAAAAGGCTCAAGTGTCATAAATTTCGACGATTCACTCATTTTCTTTGGCGAAAAAGTTGATACTGGCTACGTCTTTAGAGTCACGGGGAGCTACAATGAATCAGGAGATACGGTGTTTGTAAAGGCGATAGAATCAACTCACAGTTATTTTAAAACCGGTGACTCGTTTGTATACATACGTCAAAATGATTGGATCTGGTTTCAGAAATATGTGAATCGTCATGGTGTTGTTAAAGAAGAATACTCCGAATTCGAAGTTGGGCTCGCACACAAGCGATTTTACCCTGCTAAAAGAATAGCAGAAGATTAGTATGTGAATTATTAGACCATCAAGTTAAAATAAAATAAAAAAAATGGAAACAGAAAGCAGCTGCATCGATGCAGTAGAAACCGCGGAAGCCGAAGGACGCTGGCAGTATTGCACCTGGCAGGTCAAGGTGAACCTGATTTACGATATGCGTTTTGGCGGTGCGGGTATCGGAGGGTTTACTGAGGAGCGGAAAGAGGATGCCGTGATTGCGGTGTTGAGGAGTGCACGGCTCTGGGAAGCGCCGCTCATAAAAGTACCGATTCATACGCAAAGGTGATCAGCACAATAGCAAAAGTGTATGCGGCAACACCGGCAATTGAAGTCCAGCAGAAGCGCGCAGCGATTTGGCGGCTATTGCAGAATGGACTCGATGCGAAGATAAACGTGATTCCGGATTCATTTAACAAGCATGAATACTTGGATGAATTTGTCGATGCCGCTCATGGTGAGACATTGGAATTCGAGCGCTTTGAGATTGACCCAGAATCTGTCGCGCACATGCGGAATATCGACAATCTTGAGTTTCTTATGGACAGCTTTGGGGCGGTGCTGGATGGTTTGAGTCTGGCGATGAATGTGTATCATCTTTATAAAGAACTTAACGTAAAAACCAGTTATGAGGCAATTAAAAATATTTCTTCTATAGCGTTATTTTTTACTCGAAACTCAACCAAACATATTTACAAGAAAGCTAGTTTTGGAGCTATTGCAATCACTGGGTCGGTTGATGCGGTTTTATGTGGCATAGAAACATACGGGGAATTTAGCGAAAAAGATATTGATGCCGCCGGTTTTAAAGCTGCAGAAACACTCGGTTCTGCATGTATGGCAGCAGCCGGATTTTGCTATTTAGCCGGGGCTGGATCAAGCGCAACAATTTTGGGGGCTCCAATCGGCGTTTCATTAATAGTGGCAGGTACTGCACTTAGTATTGTTGGTGGTATAGGCTATGTGTTTGCTAATGACACTCCTGTGACTATTTTCATTAAAGAAAGTCCCTGGGGAACAGGAGGTAATTATAATCAAACTCCAAATAATATGGAAACAAATATTCAAAAAGTACTTGGTTACGTCAAAAAGCAAAAAGGAAAGTGATTCAATATGAATAAAATAACCATTCCGCAGGAAATTATAGAGTATGTAAAAAAAGAGAACGATTATGTTTCCAGATTTATAATTCCAGTGGAAAAAACGATAAAAACAATTGTATTAGTAATGTCATTACCCGTGTTAGTTACAATTCCAATATTTTTTATTCCTGGTTCAATAAGGCATATAGCAGTAGTTAAGCTTCTATTATTCTCATGGGCTCTTTGTTCTTCTCTCTCCTTTTTCATGTGGAAAAGTGAACGTCAGGAAGCCATTCTCGATAGAAAAAACATGACTGTCTCAATCCGCACTCGCGGCTCCTTGCGTAATTGTAAGGTTCTGGATGCAAAACAACTCTCACCATGCATCGAAACCATTGAACGTCCACAGGGGGTGAATCCAAAGCAGTTCACCCTCAAGGATAAAAAGACAAATATAAGTTATTTTGAGCTTGTACCAAAGGCATCTTCCTCTTTCGATCAGAACAATCAGGCCGATGCAATCCGGGAGTTTTATATCAATTTCTTTCTCAATCCGCAGCAAAAAGAATATATGAAGCATGAGCTTGATAACATATAAATACGTACTTTCAAATTAGCTTTATTCAAAATTAACCCGTAAGAAATTTTTATTGCTTTGTGGATACGACAACCGGCTTTTCATGCAATATGTAATTGCTCACGCAAAGACAGCAACAATCAGGCATGCATATAGAATACTTTAGAACAGAAAATAAATCGGACATTGTAATAAATGATTTCATATATCCTGCTACAAGCCACCAAGACCAATACAAAATATACCTAATAAAACAAAGGGATCTCAATTATGAGAAAAGCCTACTCCAAATATCAAAAGCTCATATATACCACATTTTTCACAGCAATCGCAACCATTCTGCTCAATTGGAACTCTACTGAAGCCAAAACCAGCAAAATTAATGACAAAGCTATACGCCTTCCCTGTACCCAGTCTACCGAACCAGTGCCTCAAACATTGCCGGTTGTATCAGCGTCAAACTCAGTTATCGCTTTAAACAATACCGTGCTTTCTACGGATGTTTTGGCAATAGGTTCAATTTCATATTCTGAATCAATTATTCTGGACAGCCTGAAAAAGCAATTGCAAAAAACGGAGAAAGGACAAACTGAAATAATCCTCCGCTTTGATCGCGATCTCAACTACGCAGTGGCATACAGATTAATGAAAACAGTCCTTAAAACAGGATTCAGATCTATGTACATACAGACTGAAAACAGAGTAACCGGCAAATCAGCTTCCGAATTGCTGAGATATGAGCCTGCATCATCGACTCCTAAAGGTGAAACGCTGGATCTGAGCATCAATCTTGATGAAAACGAATATGCGCTTGCGGCTAAAGGCGCTATGCTGCCGCCTTCATATTTCAAAGTATTCCACCGTTATTATCATCCGGCCAAAAGAAAATCGTTCGTGGTTGAGCACAAAGTAGATGCGGCAGTAACTCACCCACGTACCGGCAAAGATGTTTCTGAGCAAGCACGCTTCGAGCGTCTCTGGTTTATTTGTCCGCAGAAAGACACCGGTGTTACGGAATATTATTACACCAAAAACGGCAATCTTCTTATCGACCTGGACCAAAAGCCTGTTGCGAATATTAATTCAGGAGACACCGTCTTTATTCTTCAAAATCCTCCGGTGAAGAAATACATCGAAGATGTTTCCAGCTACCATAAAAAACCTCTTGTTGCCGAGGACAAGGTATTTAATATTATGCTCAGGATCAGAGGCAGATTTCATGATGCCGTAGATATAAACCGGATTGTAATTTCTGGAAAAGACACTATTCCATTTGAGAAATTCGTCCACTTTGTTTCTGTAGCTCGCCTTGCAGGCTTCACGACAATTGTTCCGGCTATTGCAGATCCTGCTTTCAGAACAAATGCGACTGAGAAAAAAGGACGCATCATTTACGGCAACAGCGGTTATGGAAGCGGCGGGGGTGTCGATGAATTGCTAAAGAAAGCGCCATCGATGCTGAAAAAAAGGGGAAACCTGAAAGCATCGATACCGGTTATACGTAAAGGCAAACGGGATATAGAATCGATTCGGCGCGTCGCTAAACAAAATGCTGCCCTACTCAGATATCAGTATAACAAGCGTTTGCGAAATAATCCGGACCTGAAAGGCACAATCATCATGCACTTTGCCATAGATGAATTCGGTAAAGTAATCTATTGCAAGCCAGTGAAAAACACAATGAATGACGAAGAATTTGCTGAAATTATTTCTACCAGGATTTTACGCTGGATTTTTCCTGAATTAAGGAATAATAATGAGATAACAGAAGTGGAATACCCATTTGTTTTTGAGGATTGACATACGCGTGCTTTTACATCTGTACAAAGGCTAAAATAAAAAGCGCTACCCGGGTCTTTATGAACGCGAGCTGTGGAAAAAATGGTGTAAAGAATTCAAAGGAACATCTTCAATTGTATCAAGTCTCGACGAATCGCTTGAAACGCGCATTGACAATTTCATTTCCAAACTTGCAGGTCAAATAGTATTGAAAGAAGCGCTTTCAGGCGAAAAGGCTTTTTTGCTCACGCTTGAAAGCTGTTATCGTTCAAACAGGTTCGGCAACGGCGGTCCTATCTGGGAATTTGACAGCGATCTGTTTCAAAAAGATGCCACGGAACTTATTAATGCCTATTATGGTAAGGAATAAATATTATGAGATTATTGATATTCTTGTTACTATTTTGTGCTGATATATATGCACTAAAATCATTCAGCCCATCCCAGTTTGTTAATATCCATAATTTGAAACTCCCTGCCATTTCTGAAAAGATGCTTGACTTTTCAAAGCATGCACACGAAAGTGATTCGTGGAGATATTTCTATATTGGTAAATCCGGTAAAATTGACAGTGTGTATAACTATCGCAAACTGCGTAATTTCCATGAATTAGCACAAATACATACCTATGAATATCGGGATGACACAACATTAATAGCAGAACTCTCTATTGCCCAGGATAACGGCGACACGTTAAGTAGATGGGTGCGAAAAATTTCACAAAAAGGCAGGTTTGAAGTTTCTATTGATATAAACAGAAATTGCACCTGGTATCATAAACGAAACAAATGGGGTAAAAGAATCTACGAAAAAAAGCAATGCCCCGGTGATGAAGAACCAGAAGGTTCTGAGTTTAATTATATAGATCGAGGAGATTACATTGAATCTATTAAAACGAAAAAAGGCAAAGTTGATTCTAACAGCATCAGGCGATACTATTTCACGGATTTCGATAGCGTGGTTGCAGATTACATTGTAACAACATACCAAAAGCCTACATTGGTGAGTCTGATAAAATATGGAAAAAACAAAAAAGTTAAAACAAAGTTTGGATTTAATTCATTCGATACCTTGAACAGTATTGTGAATATCAATCATTATGAATATGATTCTAAAAATCGTTTGTTTCGAGAATACTATTTAACTGCAAATGATTTCAATGACCCTTCTGATGGCTACCAACTAGCCAATTACACTCAATTCGAATATGATTCGCTTGGACGTTTAAAGAAAAAAACGACATGGGTGGTTCCGGAGGAGAGCGATAAGGATAAAGAGAAGAAATAATATGAGTTCCCTGTGCATCATAATAAAATGCAGAGCCCCCTTTTAAATGAACTGTTTTTGAGATTGAAAAAGATTTAAATAAAGATGTGATCAAGCGCCACTTTAAAAGCGCATTTCCCATTCCTTGCCGTTATAATCGTCTCATATCCCATAGCATTCATTATGCGTTATACGTTTTAAGATATTACGTTACCGGGAATAATCAGTATTTCTGTTTCACATGGGATGCTCTCATTGGAGTGCCGATTTTAGGATTATATCATCAAGTTGAAGAATAAGGCTTTTAATGAGAAACTCTTTCTTTTTCATCTTAACAGGTAATCGCCAGGACATTTTATGATATTACTTAATGAGAAAATATTAATTAAATGGTTTACAAAGCCATCACCCATAATTATTTTAAACATCACGTGCTGTAAACTCGTTCTGCCGGCGCAGATACATCTTTATTTACTTTTTTCCTCTGAGCATCATTATGAAAACTAATAATACGCTAATGGTAGCTATTCTCCTGGTGTCGGTTTTCTGTGTATTTCTTCTTTTATGCGCCAAACCAACCGACCCGACCACCGAATATGATAATGTGGATCTGGAAATCGAAATAGTATCATCAGGGGGACATACAATCGGCGACACAATTGAAATTGCCGCAACAGTAACGCTCCCACGGCTGGTCTCTTCACTAACCTTCGATGCTGGCGATGATCTTGATTCAACGATCCAAATTACTCAATCAACCGGCATTAAGGATACCTTTTATTTGCGCTTTGAGGCGAATTCTACCGGTGATCTGCTTGTTTCGGTAGTTGCTCAGTTGAAAAACGAGCACACCATTTCCCGCACCACAACAGTTGCCATAGAAGGCCTTGTTCCGGTAATCGATTCCCAGGCAACAACAATTCATGTGAAGGAAGGCAATGCCTGCACACTCTGGGTGGTATCATCGGGCACCCCCTCTATGACAAATATTTGGTACAAAAACGGAACCGAATTTATCGATTCAACTTCCGGACCACTCATTATCGATCCATCACAACTCAGCGATTCAGGTTCCTATAGGGCTGTTGTCCGAAACAAATGGGGTACCGACACAACAGAGGTACTAACAGTAAAAGTTTCTCCTCTTGGAGCGCCGGACGCCCCGGTTAATCTGACTGCGCAAAAAACCACCGGATCGGTGATTCTTCTCTGGGACCCGGTGGAGGGCGCCGAGGGCTATAATGTATACCGTCATGACAGCAAATTCGAAACAACAGAACCTGTAGCTCAAACCACTCAGGCTGTGTATACCGATAACGACCCCGGCAATTATCATTACTGGGTAACAGCGTATAAAGGAGACTATGAATCACTGCCTTCAGGAGCGGTTTTTTCCGGAAATCTGGCTCCACAATGGAATTCCGATTCGATTCATGTTGAGGTAAATGAAGGCGATTCAATCTCTATTCCATTACCTGATTCTGTGTCGGACCCGAATACTCACGATGAACTCACCTTCGATGTAATCTCTTCACACTCAATATCAGGAAACATTATTGCCGATACGATGTATTCATTTGTTGCAGGCCATCGGGACAGCGGATTATATGATGAAAGCATTATCGTAAGCGATGGTGAATTGAATGACACCCTGTTTGCAATAATTCATGTTGAGGCAACCTATTGTACACTTTCTGTCGGCACTGCAGAAAATGGAAGCGTCCACGTAGATCCGTCAGGAGATATTTATCGCTGGGCGGACACCGTAACCGTTACGGTAAGTGCGGATAGCGGATTTGAGTTTTCAGGATGGAGCGGAGATAATACGGGTTTTAATGAACAAATTACTCTTACAATGGACAAAAACTACTCCATTATACCTCAGTTTACTCCTGTATCAGAATGCAGGATCCTTCAGCCGGGAGAAAGCATCAGGCAGGCGATCCGTGAAGCAAGCGCCTCAAACGAAATAATCGAAAAGATTTGTCCACAACCGGGAAGTTACGATAATGGTGCGCTTAAGGTGAATGGAACGGTGAAAATTGTAATCCGGAAATGAAGAGAGAAAACCACGAATTGCACTAATCACACGAATAAAAGGCATAATGGAGAAAATATTATTTAAAGAAGAAAGCTATCGAATTATGGGGGCTTGTTTTGATAATATCAATTTCGGTCATTTCCCCAAATTAGGATATGAAAGAATTGCTGTTTAAACCATTCGTGATATTCGTGTCATTCGTGGTGATAAAACAAAACCACGAATTGCACTAATCACACGAATACTTTTTTAAAGGAGATTTTTTATGAGGCTTATTCTTGGTATATTAAGCGCTGCTGCAGTTTTATACGCCCAATCGAGTTCATCAATCGAGTTTTTCGACAGCACCGGAGCCGGCAAAACAGCTACCTTTGGTTGGAAAGGCACTGCCCAGGACGGCAAATTTTTTCTTGAAAACTCCTCTGGAACCGAAGAAATGAGCGTTCGGGACGGTAATGTAACTGCAACTCAATTCACCGGTGACGGCAGTGGTCTTTCAAATGTTCCTATTGAGGATGGATCGGTGACTACTTCAAAAATTGCGGACCGGGCGGTAACCGATGCTAAAATCGACTCGTTGAGTTGGGATAAAATAAAAAATAAGCCGGTAATTCCATCGGGCGGCATTGCCGACGGAGCTGTAACATCATCAAAAATTGCCAACGATGCTGTCACTACCGCCAAAATTTCCGACCGTTCGGTAACTGAAGCTAAAATTGACTCAGTCGACTGGCACAGGATTAAAAACATGCCTGATGGCTTTTCCGACGGTGTGGATAATGAATCATCAGGAGGTACCACAAGCGGCATTACCGGTGTCGGTGCAGGCCCCGGCCTTACCGGCGGTGGAGCAAGCGGCAACGTAGAGCTTTCGGTGGATTTTGCAGGAACCGGAACACTCAACACCGTATCACGAAGTGACCATACCCATTCGGACGC
>WJLZ01000072.1 GCA_014728215.1 Chitinivibrionales bacterium | reverse complement strand
GTATCAAAACCGTTAACTTCCAATAATAAAGAATATACTAAAAGCGCTTTGCGAATCAAACTGAATTCTCATAATGTAATAAATTATTTGCCGAATTACATAAGTATGGAACGCCGATGGCGCTAATGGGGCTGATTATCGATGGACTATTGGATCGATGGAGTAGTATGGAACTTAATTTTGAACAGGTACCATTTATTACTTACCGGTCGGCGAATATCGGCTTGATCAGCGTAATCAGCGTTATGTTTTGCGATGTCGATTGAGCTGCGGCATATAGAAACTGCATCGTCCTATCTATGCATCCCCGGGATGCATAGCTACCGATAAGCATTTTCAACGTGGGTTGTAAAGGGACGGCAGTCCCTTTCCTCATACAAAAAGATTCTACAGACATACCGGTTCTAATCTAAAGGGCCTGAAAATCCGGCATGTGCCTTTGCCGAAAGAAAGTTGCCCGGGGTGGGGGGAGTGGGACTCCCGCTGTAAACAGCTTTTTATCCGGCTTTTAAGGCAAATCCCCGAGCTTGTTCTATCCCGCCGCTGTAATCAGGCTCTCTAAAGAACCTTCTTTTAAACGTTTCAGGGCAAACGCGAAGGCTTTCTGCAGGTTTTCTTCAGCCTTCTCACTCAAGCCTTCGGCCATGGCCCAGTCATAGCCTTTCATTTCGAGCAGAAATGCCGGAAGATCGCTCCGGTAAAGTTCGTGGCAGAGTTTGAGCACCGAGCCGGGGGACATGGCATGGGTCGAGAACGAGACTTCATATTCGGGTTGCAGTTTGGTGAAACGGAACGGCTCGATATCGTTTTCGGAGGCGTCGGCAAAAATCACGGCATCGTACTGTGAGATTTCGAGAGCATCTTCGGCATTGAGCTGGTAATTGGTTTCGACCGTTATACCGGGAAGGCTTTCTTTTTCGATCCGTTCCGCCAATAAAACACCCAGGCCGTCATCGGAACGGCCTGGGTTTCCATATCCATAAACGAGTATTTTCGCCATAGCTTTCTGAGGTCTTACTACTTTCTTTTCGAAGAGATACAACTGTTATTGGAATCGTAGATGCTGACCTCGAGGGGCATTTTACCGATCGCGTGAGTCGCGCAACTCAGGCAGGGGTCGTAGGCCCGGATTGCAACCTCAACACCGTTGAGCATGCCTTCGGTCACTTCGGCCTTGCCATCGATGGTATTTGTCGCGACCCAGTTGACTGCCCGGTTCATGGGCTCGTTGTTGTGGGTTGTAGACACGATCAGGTTACACATGGTAATGAGATCGTCTTCGTTGGTCCGGTACTCATGGAACAGGGTCCCCCGCGGAGCTTCAAGGAGACCGACGCCGCGATAGGCCTTTTCTCCCTTGGTAACAAGGTTGTCACTCTGGAGATCGGGATCGTTGAGCAGGTCCTTGATCTTTTCGGCGGCATGGAGTGTTTCGATGAGCCGTGCCCAGTGCATGTGCATCGACCTGTTGGACGGTTTACCGTTGGTATAGGCCTTAAACGCTTCGAACTCTTTCTGTGCCATCGGTGTATCGATGAAATCACAGGTGTTGAGACGGGCGAGCGGGCCAACACGATACCAGCCGTTGGTTTTGCCCAGCGACTTGAGATAGGGGAATTTCATGTAACTCCACGACCGGACTTCTTCACCGATATAGTCGAGATAGTCCTGGTAATCGATATCATCGAGGATCTTTTTGCCCTCGGCGTCGACCGCTCGTAAAACACCGTGATACAGATCCAGCGCGCCGTCTTTGCGAACCAGGCTGAGGTGGCTTGACGGGAATTCTGCGTAGTCGTCGATAATCGCTTTGTTTTTCTTGTGGAAATCTTTGAAAAAGGCGAGCGCGCCCTGCGACCACTCGACCATCTTCTCGATACCCGGCATTGCGCCGAAACCATTGATCAGTTCGTCGCGTTCTGCAATCGAAAGATTCTTATTGATCCCGCCGGGGATAGCGCCGGTGCCGTGAATCTTTTTCCCCGCGGTCCGGAGGATGACTTCCTGACCATACTTCCGCATCATGACGCCCTGGACCGCAAGCTCTTTGTGCTTGAGCGCAACGCCGATGACATTTCTGAGTGCCGGGTCGCCGTCAATACCGAAAAGCAGGTCGGGGGAGACCAGGTGGAAGAAATGGAGTGCATGCGACTGGAATGTCTGACCATAGTGCATGAGTCGTCGCATTTTTTCACCGGTGGCCGTGAGACCGTCACCGGTGCCTGCGCCAACTAAAACATCCATTGCCTTGGCTGCTGCAAGATGATGGCTGACCGGGCAGATGCCGCAGAGCCGCTGAACCAGCACGGGAGCTTCCCAGTAGGGCCGCCCCTGCACAAACCGCTCAAAGCCCCGGAATTCTACGATATGAAGCCGGCTTTGAGAAACCTTGTTGTTGTCATCAAGGTGAATTGTCACCTTACCGTGACCTTCGACCCGGGTGACGGGTTCTATTGTAATTTTCTTTGCCATGTTTGCCTCGCTTTATGGGTTAATCGAATTTAACAACTTCATAGGGCAATACCATCTCTTCACCCTTGATCAGGGCAACGAGCGCATTCCAGATCAGATCCGCACGGGGCGGACAGCCCGGAAGATAATAATCGATCTTCACGATGTCCTGACAGGGATAAACCCGGTCGAGGATCATGGGAAGTTCGCTGTCGTTGGGAATGATCTTGTCATCCACAGTCGGTGAATTGAGATAGGCTTCCTCAAGACACTCCTTGACGGGAATGCCGTTTCTCATTGCGGGAAGGCCGCCCATGAGTGCGCATTCGCCCACTGCGATGAGAATATTGCAGTTCTTGCGGAAATCGCGAAGAACATGCACGTTTTCGCTGTTGCAGCATCCGCCCTCGATGAGGCCGATGTCACACTGTTTGGTAAATGTTTTTATGTCATCGATTGGTGATTTATTGAACTCGACCAGTTCGATAAGGTCAAGGATACGTTCGTCAATATCGAGTATCGACATGTGGCACCCGAAACAACCTGCTAATGATGTCGTTGCAACGATAGGTTTACTCATGAATTTCCTCCATTATTTATTAACTGCCTTGGATTCAACGTCACTTCCAATCGGCTTGCTGTCGTATTTACGGGCGCCGATAGGCTTTGCAAAACCCTGTTCTTTTCTGATTATCGATCCCACCGGACACATGTCCATTGCTTCCTGCGCCATCTCATCGGTGATCTTGGCGGCGAGTTCTTTGTCGATATTGATATCGATTTCCGAGCCCCGCTTGGTGAACGCAAACACATGCTTGCCGTCTTCGGTAAGCACGCCGCGGATACAGCGTTTACAGAAGATACAGCGGTTCCGTTCGAGGATGAGCTTGGAATTGGATGCATCGAGTTTCCGGGGTTTGAAGGTAAACTTGAACCGGGGGGCCATGATTTTATACCGGTAAGCCATGGCCTGGAGTTCGCAGTCACCGCTCTTTTCGCATGCAGGACAGAAATGATTACCTTCAACAAGCAACATCTCGAGGATTACTTTCCGCATGTCGTTGATTTCCGGTGTTTCGTTTTCAACGGCCATGCCCTCGGCTACTTCGGTGGTACAAGCCGCCATGCATTTACCGTTGACCTTGACCGTACAGATACGGCAGGTCCCTGCAGGAGTCAGCCCTTCAAAGTGGCAAAGTATCGGGATATAGACGCCGTTTTCCTTCGCGGCGTCGACAATATTCTGCCCCGGACGGGCCGTGCACTCTTTTCCGTCGATTGTAAATGTAAGTGTATCGCTCATTGTATTACCTCTTTTTTAAAGATTGGGAGTTCTTCCGGAATAGTCACATGAATCGGCAACAGCCGACGCCAAATCAAATCCTGTATCGTAGTCGGTATCTTTTTTCAAGACTGAATCGAATTCACTCCGGAAATTGGTCACCAGATTGACAACCGGATTGGAGGCTGTTTGTCCGAGACCGCAGCGGCTGGATGTTTTCATGACCGAACCGATAGAAAGGATTTCATCGAGATCGGCTTCCACACCATGGCCATCCATAATTTTCTGAAATTTGCTTTTGAGCAGTGACGTTCCCGAACGGCAGGGGACGCATGAACCGCATGATTCTTCGGCAAAGAAATCGATGAAATTCCGGGCGATATCCAGTACATTCCGGCTCTTGTCGATCACGATGATCGATCCACCGGTGGGAAGATCGGTAAAATCGATTTTACGGTCGAATTCCGCAGCCGGTACCAGCGTTCCCGAAGGACCGCCGACCTGGACCGCCTTGGTATCCTTTACTCCGCAAAGATCGAGCATCTCTTTAACACTCAAACCCCATTCGACTTCGTAGATACCCGGCTGTTCGCAATCGCCTGAAATGCTGAGCACCTTGGTACCCGACGACCGATCGGTCCCCAGTTTACGGTACCACTCACCACCCTTCACCACAATTCGTGCTGCAGCGCAAAATGTTTCAACATTATTTACCGCAGTCGGCTGATTGAGATATCCCTGGGTTACCGGGAAGGGAGGACGGTTCCGGGGTTCGCCCCGTTTGCCCTCGGCAGATTCGATCAGCGCAGATTCTTCACCACATACATAGGCGCCGGCGCCAAACTGAATCCGGATGTCAAAATCGAACCCGTCCTTGCCGGCAATGGATTTGCCCAGAAGGTTTTTTGAACGGTAATCGTCGAGAATGGATTCGAGATAATTCTTGAGATACATGTATTCGGCTCTGAGATAAATGATGCCTTCCTGCGCACCCACCGCGTACGCGCCGGTAATCATACCTTCAATCATAAGCTGCGGGCGTTCGGTGAGAATGACCCGGTCCTTGAATGTTCCCGGCTCACCTTCATCGGCGTTACATATAATATAGTGTGCATCACCCTGGGCCTTACGGCAGAATTCCCATTTCATTCCTGCGGGAAAACCAGCGCCTCCGCGGCCGCGGAGATTGGATTCTTTCACTTCCTTGATAACTTCTTCGGGACTTATACTTACCACTTGTTTCACTGCACTTCCCTGCTCGAAATCGGCAAACACCACCGGACCGCCCTTCCGGATATTGTTGTTGACCATCGATTTGACAAGGTCCGATGCGTTGGCGCCATCACCATAGTCGGTAACCAGGTCCTGGATCGATTTTCCGGCCTTAAAGCCGGCAACAATACTCTCCGCCTTTTCGGGCGTCAGATTGGTGAACGGAACACCGTTGATCAATGCTGCGGGCTCCTGATCGTTCATCCCGATATCAGCGGTGGTATGAAGACCAATCAGACCGTCGGAGGTAACTTCTCCAAAAGAACAACCGGCGGCCTTTTCAAAGGCCGCGGCAACCTGCTCGCGCCCTTTCATCGTTGCAACCGCACTGTCGTTCAGGTAAATTGCATATTTGCCCACCGGTTCGGTTGAGAAAAAATGATAAAAAGAGACTGTCTGCTGAATATCAACCTTTGATATTCCCAATTCCCGGGATAATGCATCAATAGCATCATTGAAAATCGAACCGTCTTCCATACGAATATCAATAAGGATATCCATAAGGCGTGATGGATCGCTGTTGTGTTTTTTGACAATTGCGGAAATGTCTGCCATATGCGAAAACACCTTTTGTTATATGTTGTATAATTACAGTTAATATATAACCCGACCTAAACCTCTATAATATAATTTATTGTTCCATAAAGGAACATAAAAGGAGCATAATTTATGCATTTTTGAATAATAAGCAACGCAATATCTGCGGCTCGTCTGTTTACGGCTGCTTTCCAGAGTGCTGGAAAGGGGAGCGAATTTATGGTAAAAATAGTTGTAATTGATTGTTTTATAAAGAGATATGGCAAAGCAGCTTACAGGTCACCGGCCCGTTCTTCGGCATTCACAAAGTAGATCAGATTTTCGAGTTCGACTTCAAGATTCACATTAGTGACCACGATGCCCGATGGGCCCTTGAAATGGATCGGTGCGAAATTAAGAATGCCCTTGATTCCCGCACCGATCATCATGTCAAAAGCCTGGCGGGCGGCGTTATAGGGCACCGCGATGATTCCGATCCTGATGTCGTTTTTTCTGATAAAAGTTTCCAGTTCGTTGAGGGGGTAGATCGGAACCGGAGCTTCGGCGGTGATTTTTCGCGGATTGATATCGAATCCGGCGACGACGTCGATACCGCTCTTTTTAAAGGCCCCATATTCCATGAGGGCCCGTCCGATCCGACCGATGCCGATAATAATAACCTTCTGGTTGCCGTTTTTTCCCAGGATCGTATTCAGCTTTTCGGTGAGGTCATCGGTTTGATATCCTCCCCGTTTACTTCCCATGATTCCGAAAAGCGAGAAATCCTTTCGGACCTGGGTTGCGGTTTCACCCGCGGCGTCGGCGATATTATCAGAAAAAACTTTGACAAAGCCGATCTTTTTCAGACGATAGAGGGCGTTTTTATATCGTGAAAGGCGGAGAATGCAATTTCGGATTTTACTGCTGCTTTTCTGATCGAACATAATCTTGAGAATAATTATTATGACACCGGTGAAACAAAAAATATGGTAACAAAAAATATATAAAAAGCACCTGCAAAAGGATGGTTCGCAGCAATTATATTTAATGCTCAATGTGATACGACATGAATTATTGCTTCATTCTTGTCCTAAATTGGATATAAATACTCCGTTTTAAAATAAAGGATAGTGTGATGAGTTTCAAAAAGCTGTTCGCTCCCCAGTCGGTAGCCGTGGTAGGAGCATCGGCAAATGAATCAAAAGTCGGCTTTTCGGTTTTGAAAAATCTTGTGAGCGACGGATTTTCGGGAAATATTTACCCGGTGAATCCAAAAGCCGAGAGTATCCTCGATATTAAATGCTACAAATCGTTGCTTGATATTGATGGTGATGTAGATTGCGCGGTTATTGTGGTTCCCCGCGATGGTGTTGTTCCGGTGATGCAGGAGTGTGTGAAAAAAAGCATTTCATCGCTGATAATCATAACTGCCGGTTTTGCCGAGAGTGACGACAAGGGAAAGCGTCTTCAGCAGGAGATCGCCCAGATCGCCCGGTCCAACAAGATGACCGTTTTAGGGCCCAACTGTCTTGGATTGATCAATCCCTGGACAAAGATGAATGCATCCTTTGGGCAGGCGGCGGGGGAGCCGGGTTCTATTGCGATCATGTCCCAATCGGGAGCGCTTATCACGGCTATTCAGGACTGGGCAGCACGCAATCGGATCGGTTTTTCGATAATCGCATCGATCGGGAACAAGGCCTGTGTTGATGAAGTCGATTTTCTTGAAAATCTGAAAAGGGACAATAACACCAAAGTTATCGCTGCCTATCTCGAGGACATATCTCATGGCCAGAAATTCATGCGGGTTGCCGAAGTTGTGGGCAAGGAGAAACCGATTATTATTCTGAAGTCCGGGCGGACCCAGTCGGGCGCCAAGGCTGCGTCGTCCCATACCGGAAGTCTTGCCGGAGCAGATGCCGCTTATGCCTGTGCATTCGAGCGCACCGGTGTTGTGCGGGTGGATTCGATCGAACATCTCTTTGATGTTTCTTCCGCCTTTGCCTACCAGCCTCTTCCAAAGGGTGACCGGATGGCTATTTTGACCAATGCTGGCGGGCCCGGGATCATGATGTCGGATGCTCTTGAAATGGCCGGCCTCACGGTTACCCGCCTCGACCGGGAAACCAAAGACAAACTCCTGAAAATTATGCCCTCGGCAGGTTCGCCCCATAATCCGGTGGATATTCTGGGTGATGCCGACGGCAAGCGGTACCGGGACGCCATGAAAATCCTTCTGGCGAGCGATGCGGTGGATGGTCTTTTAGTTATTCTGACGCCCCAGAAGATGACCGAGGATGTTGCTACTGCCCGGGCAATGGTTGAGATTTCGGCCGAAGCCGGGAAACCGGTGATGGCCTGTTTTATGGGCGGGGATACGATCGGTAAAGGGATCAAAATTCTTCAGGAAAACCGTATTCCTCAGTATTCGATTCCCGAGCGCGCTGCCCGGGCGATGCGGGAGATGGTTCTTTACAATTCTTACAAGAACCGTCCGCTGCGGGTGGTGGAGCGGTTTGCGATCAACAAGAATCCGGTCATTAAAATTATCAAAGCCTATCGCAACCGGGGATTGAACGAGATCGGCGAGGTCGATTCCAAGACGATCATGAAGGCTTACAATTTCGACATGCCCCCGGGAATGCTTGCATCCGATGTTGATGAAGCCACACGGCTTGCCGATCAGCTGGGCTATCCCCTGGCTATGAAAATATCCAGCCCCGATATTCTTCACAAATCGGATGTCGGCGGCGTGCGGATCGGACTTGACGACCGCGGGGATGTCGAAGACGTCTTTGAGCTGATGATGCTGCGGATCGGCAGGAAGATGCCCGACGCCGAAATCAGGGGGGTGCTGCTGGAAAAAATGGTCGCCGGAGGACAGGAAGTGATTCTGGGTATGAATAAGGACCCCCAGTTCGGTCCCATGCTTATGTTCGGACTGGGTGGTATCTTTGTTGAAGTGCTCAGGGATGTGACTTTCAGTCTGGCGCCGGTTACCAGAGAAGAGGCTTTTCAGATGATTCAGCGGACAAAAACCTATAAATTACTGACCGGTGTACGCGGAAAACCGTCGGTGGATATCAGCGCAATAATCGACAATATCGTTCGTATGTCTCAACTAGTCATGGATTTTCCTGAAATTGAAGAGATCGATATTAATCCATTAAAAGTGGGATATGAGGGTGAAGGCGCATCGGTGGTTGATGCGCGAATAATCATAACAAAGGAGTAATGCCTCAATGGCTTCATGGGAAGAAGTATATAAAAAAAAGATAATGACCGCGCAGCATGCGATCCGCATGATCAATGCTGGCGGGCCCCGGATTTTTATCGGTACCGGGTGCGGCCAGCCGCAGCTTCTGGTTGAAGAGCTTGCCAGTCCCAATAACGATATAATCGATGCCGAAATCTATCATCTGCTTACTCAGGGAGTGGCTCCTTATATACACGAAGAACAGAGCAGAAAGTTCAGGACCAGCAGCTTTTTTCTCGCTCCCAATGTGCGGGAAGGCATTATCAGCGGACGGGGCGATTATACCCCCATTTTCCTTTCCGAAATTCCCCGCCTTTTCAAAACCGGAAAAGTCCCCCTCGATGTTGCGCTGATTCAAACTTCACCGCCCGATAAAAACGGCTATCTCAGCCTGGGCGTATCGGTGGATATTGTCAAATCGGCGGTGGAGAACAGCCTGATGGTCATTGCCGAAGTGAATGATAAAATGCCCCGCACCTTCGGTGATTCCTTTATCTCGGTCGATATGGTCGATGCCATTGTCATGAGCGATATGGATATTATCGAATACCAGCTTCCTGAAACCAATGAAACCGTTGATGCCATTGCCAAAAATGTCGCTTCTTTGATCAATGACGGTTCCACGGTTGAAGTGGGGATCGGAAATATTCCCCAGGCCGTACTCAAATATCTCCAGGATAAAAACGATATCGGTATTCATACCGAGATGTTTAACGATGCTATCATTCCGCTTATCGAAGATGGTATCATTAACGGCAAAAAGAAATCGATCAACCGGGAAAAGGTGGTAGCGAGTTTCTGTTACGGCACCCGGAAGCTCTACGATTATATTCACGAGAACCGGATGTTCGATTTTAGGCCCTCCGAATATGTCAATGATCCTTTCGTGATCGCTCAGCACAACCGGATGGTAGCGATCAATGTGGCAATCGAGGTAGACATGACCGGCCAGGTGTGTTCCGACTCTATCGGCTATGATTTCTACAGCGGTATCGGCGGACAAGTCGATTTCAACCGGGGCGCTGCCCGGGCCAAGGAAGGGAAAGCGATCATCGCACTGCCTTCAACGGCAAAAAACGGCGCCATTTCCCGAATCGTACCAACGCTTACCGAAGGCGCCGGGGTGGTAACCACCCGCGGGGATGTCCACTATGTGGTCACCGAGTACGGGGTTGCGTACCTTTTCGGAAAAAGTATCCGCCAGCGTGTCATCTCCCTCGCCGAAATCGCCCATCCCGATTTCAGAAACGATATTCTCAAGGAAGCCAAACAGCGGAAATACATCTTTCCCGATCAGAAAGAGATGCCTTCCCACAGCAGAAAGTATCCACGGGAATTCGAAAAACGGAAGCCGCTTAGTGACGGCACCGAGCTTTTTTTCAGACCGGTCAAGCCTACCGATGAAACCATGCTCCGGGATATGCTTTACAAGTGTTCCGAAAAATCGATCGCCTTCCGTTTCTTCAAACCGCTCAAGGCTTTTCCCCATAAATTCATACAGGAATTCGCCAATGTCGATTTCTCCAAAGACATGGCAATCGCGGCCCTGGTACAGGAAACCGGTGGCGAACATATCATCGGCGTAGGTCGCTACTATCTCAATCAGACCACCAACCGTGCCGAAGTCTCCTTTATGGTCAGAGACGACTGGCAGGCCAAAGGCGTGGGTACCTACCTGCTCGATATGCTTACCGAAGTTGCAATCGCACGGGGCGTCAAAGGCTTCGAGGCCAGCGTCCTGCTCCAGAACCACAGCATGCTCTCGGTGTTCCATAACTCGGGATACAAGGTTTCCACTCACCGGGAAGAAGATACGTATGTTATTTCCTATGATTTCAGGTGATTGACAAGGCTGAGGCAGAAGAAAGAGAGATAAAAGCTCCTTCGACACTTCCACACCAAGCCCGGAGCATCGCTTTCGACTTTCGTAGCACATAAGTTATATTTGTAACACTGCGTTTTCAACTATCAACAAAGGATGGTTTATGCATATGTCGGATGCCCTGGTCAGTCCTGCGGTGGGTGGGGCACTGTGGGCGGCGAGTGCGGGATTGATTGCCGTGTCGGCGCGGAAAGTAAATGGGGAGCTGGATGAGAAGAAGGTTCCGCTTATGGGAGTCGCCGGCGCGTTTATCTTTGCCGCACAGATGATTAATTTTTCCATTCCCGGTACCGGATCGAGCGGTCATCTGGGAGGAGGGATGATTCTCGCGGTCCTTCTGGGGCCGTGGGCCGCCATGATTACCATCGCATCGGTGCTGGTTATTCAGGCGCTCTTTTTTGCCGACGGCGGGTTGCTTGCTCTGGGCTGTAATATCTTCAATCTCGGTTTTTTCCCGGCCTTTGTGGCCTATCCCTTTATCTATAAACCTCTGGCAGGAAACAGCGGCTCCCGGGGAAGAATCATCGCCGCTTCAGTGCTGTCATCGATTGTTGCCCTTCAGGCAGGAGCCTTTGCGGTGGTGGTTCAAACCGTTTTTTCCGGGATATCATCCCTGCCTTTCGGCACTTTTTCGCTGGTCATGCAGCCGATCCATCTGGCGATCGGGCTTGTTGAGGGAATCGTTACCGCTGCGGTGGTGGTATTTGTCGCCCGGGCCCGTCCGGATATCGTTGCTCCGGCTGCCGGTGAACAGAAGGGGAACGGCTGGTCGATACAGCGGATCGTTCTTGCCCTTGTTGTTGTCGCCGCGGTTATCGGTGGTGCCCTGAGTTGGTTTGCATCGGCCGACCCCGACGGGCTGGAATGGGCGATTGCGAAAACCACCGGTCGGGAAGAGGTCCATCCGGAGTCACCCAGCCCGGTCTACGGTGTGCTGGAGTCGCTGCAGGAAAAGCTCGCTTTTCTTCCCGGCTACGGGTTCCGGCAGTCGGGCGCCGAAGAGAGCGGACCGGCTGAAGAGTCCTGGCCGGCGGTGGATCCGGGCGCCAGTGTTGCAGGAATCATCGGCGCGGCCCTGACCCTGCTTCTCGCCCTGGCAGCAGGAATTATTTTCCACCGGAAATCGGCAAACCGCTCTGCATAACTTTTTTCTGAACAGCGTTATCCGATGAGTCAACTCCTCAGCGCACAGCTCGATATCGGCTATCTCGACAGTCTTGCCGGACGTAGCTCTCCGGTCCACCGGATCAATCCCCAGGCAAAACTAATCGTCTCGGTGGTCTATATCACCATTCTCATGTCATTCCCCCGGTATCATACGGTCTCGCTGCTGCCCTTTGTGCTCTATCCCCTGATGCTCATCACCCTGGGCTCCTTGCCGGTGGGCTATCTTTTACGGCGGATTCTTTTTGTTGCGCCCTTTGCAATCATGATCGGCATTTTCAATCCCCTTTTCGATCCCCATACGGTAGCGCTTACCGAAAAGGTTGTCATATCAGCGGGCTGGCTCTCCTTTGTGTCGATTCTGATCCGGTTTTTCCTGACAGTCGGCACTGCCCTTGCCTTGATTGCGGTCACCGGTTTTTTCACGCTCTGCCGTGCCCTGGAGCGGCTGAGAGTTCCACAGGTATTTGTCATGCAACTGATGCTTCTGTACCGCTATATTCATGTTCTTATCGAAGAAACACTCCGGATGGTACGCGCCCATTCTCTTCGGGGCGTGGGATTGAAAAAGATCGGTCTTTCCACCTTCGGCAGCCTGGCGGGAAGTTTACTTTTGCGCTCTCTCAGCCGGGGGGAGCGGGTCTATATGGCCATGAAGTGCCGCGGCTTTACCGGACAGTTCGGTACCGCCCATGCAACCAGATGGACATTCGGCGATCTGCTGTTCTGTCTTGGCTGGCCCGCACTCTTTATCGGGTTCAGACTCTACAATATTCCGGTCCTGATCGGAGAACTCTTTATGAAGGCGGTATTATCATGAGTCATCATATTGTCGAAGCGCGCGGATTGTCTTTTACCTATCCCGATAGCACTCCCGGATTGCACGATGTCTCCTTTCGTATTACTCACAGAGAATCGGTTGCGGTCGTCGGGAGAAACGGTGCGGGAAAATCGACCCTTCTGCTCCATATCAACGGTTTTCTTCATGCATCAGAGGGTGAGATGCGTATCGGTGAATACCCGATCACCAAAGAACTTCTGCCGGAAGTACGCAGGACTGTCGGGATGGTGTTTCAGGACCCCGACGATCAGCTTTTCATGCCCACGGTCTACGAAGATGTCGCTTTTGGGCCTGTCAATCTCGGCCTTCCTCCCGATGAAGTTGACCGCCTGGTAACGATGGCCCTTTCGCGGGTGGAAGCGGTGAAACTGAAAGACCGTCCGCCCTACAAACTCTCGGCGGGGGAGAAACGGAGCGCCGCAATCGCCTCGGTTCTTTCCATGTCACCCAGTATTCTCGTCATGGATGAACCCTCATCGGGCCTCGACCCTCATGCCCGGCGAAATCTCATCCGCCTGCTTAAAACGTTCGAACACACTAAAATTATCGCCACCCACGATCTCGACATGGCCCTTGACATGTGCGAGCGAACTCTGGTGGTCTCTGAAGGCAAAATCGCCGCCGATGGCCCCACGAAAGAAATTATGGCCGATGTCGATTTACTTCATGCAAACGGCCTCGAAAAACCGCTGCGAATGCAGGGGTGCCCGGTGTGCGGTGAGAGGGGAAGAGGGGATTGAAGGTGTTCGCACACTTGTTTGAACAATCCTTCATCAAATTCTCCGGATTTCCCACCCGTCTTCCTTTGTCTTTTTCAGTATATATCTCCTGCAGTCATCGGCAAAAACCTTGAAATAGGTACTGTCGGGTTCATACCAGCGGTCTTCGACTTCGAGTACCTCGAATTTGTCGTTGTCGATAAAAAAACGGACTGGATATTCATCCGCCTTGTAGCCGCTGTGTGTTTCGACGTGAAGATTCATACTTTACATCATCCTCCATACTCCACCACAATTCCCTCATACATTTTCACCCCGGCAATATCCTCGGCCCGTTGGGCGATTTTACGGGTCAGATCTTGTGAGACCGGTTGACAGGTGCTGACCGCGAGAAGTTGTTTCCGGGCTTCCCGCACATCCTGACGGGCGAGAATGTTGGCGATATTGATTTTTTCCTTCCCCAGCATGGTGGCGATGGCGCCGATGACGCCGGGTTTGTTGTCGTAGATAAAAAATGTCTGGCTGGCCGTGGGGGTAATACCCAGTTCGTGATAATCATCGATCCGGATAATCGCGGGTTCGCCCTCGATAAGCTTGCCTCGCACCGAGGTTTCGGCGGAGAAATGCTCCCGCCGGACCACCGTGTCGACCGTGATTGACTGACTGTAGCCCTTAGTGTTGTCGGGGGAGCGAAGTACGATATTCACACCCTGGTCCCGGGCTTTCTTTTCCGCATTGATCATGGTAATGTCTTCATCGAGAAAGAGCGACAGCGCACCCTGGATAGCCGGCTTGACCAGAATTTCGGTAAACTGATTGAGCTTACCGTAGCAGGTGATCCGGATCTCTTCGAGCTGTCCCTTGTGTTCGGTGAACGATGCGGCGGTCAGACCCAGGTGTTCGGCCAGATCGAGATAGGCCAGATCGAGTTCTTCGGGAATCGTGACAAAATTGACCAGGTTGCGGAGTTTATTCTTTGTTAAGGCATCGATAACCATGTCCGCGGCGCATTCGGCGATCTCCACCTGACCTTCAGAGGAGTTTCCGGCTATATGAGGAGTCATGATCACGCGGTCGCCGAACCGGGCCAGGGCCTTTTCTCCGGCCCTTTCAGAATGATAAACATCGATACCCGCCCTGAGGGTCGCATGCTCCATCATGGCGTCTTCAAGAGCATTGTCTGCAAGGAGGGTCCCCCGGGCCGTGTTGATAAAGATCGCATTCTCTTTCATGGATGCCAGTATGTCGCTGGTGATCGATCCTTTTGTCTCTGCCGTTGAGGGCATGTGAAGTGTCACGATATCACACGACCGGAATAACCCGGAGATTTCGGGAATAAGTTCGACTCCCAGGTCCCTGGCCATGGTTTGAGAAACAAAGGGATCGAATACTCTGATATTCATATGATACCCTTTGGCCTTCTCAAGCACCCGGCGGCCGATTGCACCAAGACCGGCAATGCCGATACATTTTCCCCGAAGCTCGTTGATTACAAACGTTCCTTTCTCCCATCCTCCGTTTTTCGTCGTGAGATCGTAACGGGCGATATTCTTGTAGAGATTGTGGATATAACTGAACACCAGCTCGGCCACCGAATTGCTGTTGAGACCCGGTGTGTTGGTAACCGGAATTCCCCGTTCGGTCGCTTTCCTGATATCGATATTATCCACCCCGGCACCGGCACGGCAGATAATCGAAAGTTTCCCCGCTTTTTCGAGAATATCCGCGCTCAGCTTGACATTACTCTTGATAATAACGGCGTCGCTGTCGGCAATCGAGTCAATCAGCTCTTCATTCGAGGGCCTGGGTATGGAAAGGACCTCGATATCGGGATGAGACTCCAGTTTGTCTAAACCTTGTTTTTCAAGTTTACAGGATACAAATACTTTCATGTAACAACTCCTTTCTTTGAGAAAAACTAATTCCCCATTACTCCACCTGTCCCGAGGTGCTCCCGGGATCACTCCACCACTTCGTTATTTCCTTTTCTTACGATTTCTTCTGCGTTGACCGATTCGGGGCCCAGCCCCTGGTCTGCAATGGTATGCAGCGTAGTCAGGACCATCCGGTTCCAGGGGGTGGGGATACCGTATTTTTCACCCAGTTTGATAATCACGCCGGTATACCAGTCGTTTTCCAAATCCCGGGATTTCCGGGCCAGGCTTTGCCAGGTCGAATTCTGAAGTTTCATTCCCTGGCCTTCTCCCTCTGCCAGACGGAGGGTGGGGGAAAACTTTTCGAGCATGGCCTCAGCGGAATCTTCGGTGCCGTTGGTTGACTTTGCAGGAATTCCCGCTGCGTTCAGGACTGCAACACCCTCCCGGAGAATGTGTTCACCTATCCGGGTACGCAGCGCAGGTTCTTCCGGCGTCCTCTTAAGCATGGGTCTGACACAGCTGATCAGATTCACCAGCAGTTTCAGCCATTTGTCATCCATGATTCTTGTCGAGGTCAGGGTGGTGAAACCGGCAGCGGTCAGGTCCTGTACCATATCACAGGCAAGATCATCCAGTCCTGAGGGATAGACTCCGAGTATCAGCTTTCCCGGTCCCGCATACCGGATTTCGCCGGGGGTGAGCATGGTCGCCGTAAATCGGACCACCCCGCCGTAGACACGGGAAAACCGCTGCGCAACCAGATCTTCGTTGCCCATGCCGTTCTGCCAGCAGACAACCGGAACCGACTGGTCAAGTCCCATAATTTCATCGAGCGCTTCGATCGTGTCGGTGGCTTTCATGGTCATAAAGATCACCGTCCGAGTGTCTAACGACAGCTCCTTTAGGGTCTGCACCGCCCTGATCGGCTGAATTTGTTTTCCCTCAAGTGTTACCATGGTGAGGCCGCCTCGGGCTGTAATCGCATCACAATGGGCTTTCCGGGCAATGAGTGTGGCATTCATCCCTGTTCGCGCAAGCGCACCACCCAGTGCACTGCCGACCGCTCCTGCTCCATAGATTACATAGTGAATCATACCAGGTCCCCAAATCATGATTAAAATGCCTACCGTGTAAATATACTATTCGTCGATTTATTCCGCGTTATGCCGGTTATAGTGCTCCCTGGTTAGTTCGTTATAACGATCTATCGGTCGTGTCCACAATAGAACGCGGATTACGCGGATACTTCTTTTACGATTTATTTTGGACAGTACTGATGATCTATAAATAGTTAAATTAATGCAATAATTATGAACCGTCGGGAGGGCGATTATTCTCTATATTTAAAAGAAAAACCAGCGTCGTGGAATGGTGGAGCGTGGATTAGTGGGAGAGAGGGTTTAATAAGTGATGCTTTGTATGAAAACCAGCAAAAGTAATGTACCGGTTGGAGTGATTTTTATCCTTTTTATTGCCGGATTGGTAACTGCCCGGACCTGGGTTGTGGATCAACAGCATCCTTTGGCATCGGACAGTAATGACGGCACGATCGATTCACCTTATCTGACCATTGCACCTGCGGCCGATACAGCCAGACCCGGCGATACGGTGCTGGTTCATGAAGGTATCTATCGGGAGCGGGTTGCGCCTGCCCGGGGAGGGGAGGAGGGACAACCGATTGTCTACATGGCCGCACCGGGCAATACGGTAATTCTCAAGGGATCGGCTGTCTGGGATACCGAGTGGGCGGTTCATGACAGCAGTGACATGCTTTACACTGCAGCTCTGGGCAGCAGCCTTTTCGGTGATTTCAATCCGTTCCATACCCGTCTTGCCCGGGTTGATGATATCCCCGGCCGTATGGAGGGGGACCGTCTTACCCTGGGCCAGATGTTTGTTGATAATGTCCACTACAGGGAAGCGGCATCTTTGAACGAGCTTGAGTTGGAGCCCGGTTCATGGATGCACGATTCGGTATCCGGCATGCTTACCCTCAATTTTCTCTCTTCCCATTCGCCAACAACCAGTCAAATCGAAATAACAGTCCGCCGCCAGGTCTTTGCTCCCTATAAACGGGGATTGGGGTATATCCATGTAATCGGGTTTACAGTAGAACATGCTGCCAACCAGTTTCCCACGGGGTTTTATCTTAACGACGGTTCCGGGCATAATCAGATGGGTGTCGTGGGCTGCCGGTCGGGCCACCACTGGTTAATCGAAGGCAATGTTATTCGATGGGGCAAGAATATCGGACTCGATTTTGGTGAAGAAGGCGACAGTGATGAGGAACCGGAACCATCACCCCCACGGTCATCGGTAGGAAGTCATATAATCCGGAATAATCTGGTCTGTGACAACGGTGCCTGCGGTATGGCCGGTGCGTACAGTGCCCGATCGCAGGTTATCAACAATGTGGTACTCCGCAACAATTATCTCAACCATACCGCGCCGGAGAACGGCGGAATCAAGGTGCATGGGTTTACAGATGGAATTATCAGGGGCAATCTGGTGAAAGACAACAAAGCGGTCGGAATCTGGCTCGATGCCGGCTTTACCCGTGCACGGGCGGTCAACAATATTCTGATCAACAATACCGCCTACGGTATCCTGATCGAGTACGGCGGCGGCCCTTGTCTGGCGGCAAACAATATCGAGATATTCACCCGCATGGGCTCAGGGACAAGCACCACTGCCGGAGATGGTATCAGCGGCCAGGATGCATCACGGATAACCCTCGGCCATAACCTCAGCTACCGGAATGCACGGTTTGGGTTGTTCTCCTGCGCGATCACCGGACGACGGGGAGGGTCCTGCAACGACTGGCAGGTCCATAACAATGTGGCGCTCAATAACGGTGGTGTCGATATCCGGTTCATAAACACCCCCGTGGGAAGCAATACGGTAAGTGGAAATGTCACCACTCCGGGAAAATATTTACAGGATGAAATCGGCGGTATGCATAACGATACCCTCATGACCATAGAGGATTTCGATACCGTCGCAATGACCATCGAAATCGAGGTGCGCGACACGCTCTTTTCCATGACCAGGGAAAATATCGGTACTATCGACACCGACTTTTTCGGCAACCCCCTGCCCGATAATCCACTCCCCGGACCATTTCAGAACCTTGTGCCGGGATACAATAAAGTCTATTTGAATATTGATTCACTGTTTGCCGATGTCCCGGAAGAATCATCCCTCCGACAACATCCAGAACGGATATCGACCACTCAGATCACTCAGAAAAAAACAGCACCCCTCCTTATCACCGGTGTCCATACCCCGCTTTTCCCGCCCGACAATGCCACCAGCCTGCGGCTATTCAACCTGCGGGGGCAACAGGTGTGGCAAATGCACTTGTCAAAAGATGCCCATCCACAGGTTATATCCATTCCCGCCGGCCTCACAAGTATGCGGCTGCTGCTCGTAAGATGGTCGGAAACTCAATGAACAACAGCGGCATTTAATCAACAGAAAGACAGAATCGCTCATATATCCGAATTGCTTGATTGGATTGATTTAGAATACCAGTAGCCACGGTGGAAATAATTATCGGGACTGTTGGTGGTATTAGTGATAACCTAAGGAGAGTATGATTTAGAAGTACAATTCACTTACAGTGAAGAAATGGATGAATTTTACAGAAACTGGAAAACTGGAATTACCCCCCTCAGGAAAGTGAGAGCTTTTTTCACGATCCTCTCGGTTGGCATGGTGGGTCTGGTGAAGATAGAGTCTGGTGTCCCTTAAATTGATTTGGTGAGATAATTGAAATACATGGTGATTATGGTACCGGTGGATACACGCATAACAGAAACAGGCATGCAGAATGGGTTTCTCCTCCTGAATTGAAGGAAGATTATAGTTCCGGAACTTTAATACCCTTTCGATATGCCGTAGGTATATGTCACTGGGGAGTACGGGGCAGGCATAGTATTAAATATCGTGCTCTTGTACAAGGCATATATTTAAAAGAAATGATTTAATGTCATTTCTTTTGACTACTAATGTGGGGGATTCATCATTGTGGCATGATGGTTTTTATGCGCCTGCTAAGGCCACCGATAAACACCTCCTTTACCGTCGGGCTACGGTGTTTCTCCACTCCTTTTCTTCCTGTGAATCCTTGTGGCACATATCTAGTTTCAAAGTTTAGAAGTAGATGATTTTCTTACCAAACCCGTCGATATGGATAAACTCCAAAATACCTTACAAAAATATCTGGATTAAGGAAGTGATAGCCGCCGAGAAGAATATCTGTGGAGGTTTCAAATGCTTCCGCTCTACTCTTTTTAATTAGCCATTGACCCTTCCTTACTACTCACCGTACAATATAAAAAGCCTGTACCAGGATTCCTGCCTATCTAAGGCCATACAAGCACGAGAGGGACATGTGAGGATGAGCAGCAAGAGACCGCGCCGGGGAATCAGGTCCTCAGAGAAATCCCAAAAGAAAACCAACCACACGAAGGGTGAAGAGACTTTCCCCTGTACGGTATCGATCAATGAGATCTTCAACAGCGAAGAAATATTCAGGGTAATTTTTGATTTCAGTCCTGTCGGGATAGCGCTGGTGCATACGGAAACCCAGCGGTTTATGAAGGCGAATAGAAGCTTTTGCGCTATTGTCGGTTACACTGAAGAAGAACTCGCTGCCAAGACGGTTGCCGATATCAGCCATCCGGATGACTGGCAGCATGAACGTTCCAGGGTTAAACCACATTTAAAGGGGGAACAGCGGGAGTATGAAATCAGGAAGAGGTTTATTACCAAAGGGGGAGAAATACGCCATGTGCAGGTAAGCAGTAATACCATGCGGGCCCATGGCGGCGCCTTGCTTGCAATCGGCAATGTTGTGGATATCACCGATCAGATAAAGACCGAAAAGGCATTGAGGGCGAGTGAAGAAACCTATCGGAATCTGTTTCATAATGCCCAGGTCGGCCTGTTTCGCACGAGGATATCCGACGGCAAGGTTCTTGAGAGCAATGAACAACTTGCGATAATGTTCGGTTATGAGAGCAGGGAAGCGTTTATTGCCGAATATGCCACATTCGGCAATTATGTTGATCCGGGAACCCGGGAGAAGATGGTTGATGAACTCAATACCCGAGGCTCTGTTCAAAATTTCGAGGCGCGTTTTTATCGCAGGGACGGATCGATTTTCTGGATCAGCTGTTCGGCCAGGATCTATCGTGATCAGGGATGGATAGAAGGTGTAGCTGAAGACATTACCGAGCGCAAGGCAGCGCAGGAAAAGCTTCGTGAAAGCGAGGAGAAGTATCGCACGATTTTCGAAAATGCCCAGGATGTGTTTTATGAGACAACTCTTGATGGAATCATTCTGGAAATCAGCCCGTCCATTGAAGCTTTCTCCCGGGGACAATACACGCGCGCCGAATTACTTGGAAAATCCCTGTATGAATTTTATGCCGATCCCCGGGAACGTGAGAATCTCATCGCTGTTCTCAAGGAGCGGGGAGCGGTAACCGATTTTGAGATCTCATTGAGAAATAAAGATGGAATTGTTGTTCCTTGTTCGATTTCTTCCCGCCTCTGGCAGGATTCTTCGGGACAGCTGGCGATAGTTATCGGGAGCATGCGTGACATAAGCGACCGTAAGCGGGCTGAAGAGGCACTGCAGAATATGCAGAAACTCGAATCTCTTGGCGTTCTCGCCGGAGGGATCGCCCATGATTTCAATAATCTTCTGGGAGGTATTTTCGGCTATATCGATATGGCTTTCGATGAAAGCGGTGAAAATAAAGTAAAGACCTACCTCAAAAAAGCACTGGGAACGATCGACCGGGCAAAGGGGCTGACACAGCAGTTGCTTACCTTTGCCAAAGGCGGAGTCCCGGTAAAGAAACTCCAGGAGCTTACCCCCTTTATTCAGGAGACTGCTCAGTTTGCCCTCAGCGGCTCGAATTGTTCGTGCACTTTTGCTCTTGCTGAAGATTTGTGGATGTGTAAATTCGACAGAAATCAGATAGGGCAGGTTATCGATAATATATTGATTAATGCGAAGCAGGCCATGCCCGAGGGAGGCGCAATCGAGGTCGGTATGGAGAATGTGGTCCTTGATAATAAATGGATGGTGTCACTCCCCGCCGGTCCCTATGTAAAGATATCGGTCAAAGACCGGGGAGCTGGCATGTCCCCTGAGAATCTGTCAAAAATATTCGATCCTTTCTATTCGACCAAGCCGAAGGGACACGGCCTTGGGCTTACCACCTGCTATTCGATTATTAAGCGCCACGGAGGATATGTCGATGTCGAATCTGAGCCAGGGGAGGGAAGTTCGTTTCATATCTTTCTGCCGGCTTCACCGGATGCGATCCCCGAAATTCCTGCAAAAGCAACGGCACCCCACCAGGGCTCCGGCATGGTCCTTGTCATGGATGATGAACCGGTTATGCGGGAGACGATCCAAAGCATGCTGAAAATGCTGGGATATTCGGTTGTCTGTACCGAAAACGGCGCCGAAACATTGAACCTTCTGGAGTCGGATGGCGCAGCAATGGATATTACCGCGATGATTTTCGATCTGACCATTCCCGGCGCGGGCGGCGGCAAGGATATTATTGCCGGAATTCGCACAACGCACAGAGATATTCCGGTATTCGTGGCCAGTGGGTATGCCGATGATCCTGTTATGGCAGCCCCGGAGAAATACGGCTTTACCGCAAGTATCTGTAAACCCTTCAGAAAAACCCAGCTTGCAGAAATGCTCCGCAGGTATGTAAAGGTTCGGTACTAGCCAGACTGTTCATTCGCAGTTACGACGATCGCTTTCAGGCACTCCTTTACACTCGGGTCAAAGCGTTCGGTTGCACAACACCTTGTTTCATATACCACCCGACAGTTAGATTATTACCCATGAAGATCGACCGGCCGTTTCATCATCTTTTTTATTCGGAGCATATTCAGGGCGATGAGATTCTTCTTTCTTCCGAGGAGACTCGTCATATGCATTCGGTGCTCAGGAACCGGGAGGACGACCGTATCTATATTACCGACGGCCGGGGGGGGATCTACGAAACCCGGTTGGTGGAAACGGGAAGGCAGGGCGCCAGGGCTGAGGTGCTGAACAAAAGGGAGTATGCAGCCCCTGAAAAACACCTTCATTGCTATGTGGGGATTCCCGACAAGGACCATTTCGAGGCAATGGTGGAGAGTCTTTCGGCCCTGGGGGTTACTTCGATTATCCCGGTTGGGTGCGAATATTGTCAGAAGAGATGGTGGGGCAGCGGATGGGAGAAGCATGTGGTACGGTTACGGAAAAAGATGGTCGCCGGAATCAAGCAGGCACTTACCCCCCGGCTTCCCGAACTTTCCGGACCGGTTGATTTCAAAGATATAAATATCGACAATAATGATCTGATCCTCACGGCCGATATGGCGGGTGAATCGATTTACCACAAGAAGGGGGAGATCGAGACCGCAGAGCGTATTGCCGCCTGTGTGGGGCCTCCCGGTGGCTTTTCTCCGGAGGAACTCTCGATTCTCAGGGAGCATAACGCCCGTTGTGTCTCGATATCATCGAACAGGCTCCGCACCGAACTTGCCGCAATCGTTCTCTGTGCATCGATACGGCAGATTGCTTGAACTTTCTTTCCAAGACTGGTATAATCAAGTATTACATAACACCGGGTAATAGGGTGAATAAAAGGGGAATTGACAGCGATTGGGTATAAGAGAAATGAGCAACATAATCGAAATGACATCAGAGAACAAGGAACGACATTTTGAAATTTCGGGGGATAAATCGGAAAATGAAAAACCGGAAAATCTGATATTGATTGTTGATGATTGCCGTATTGCAAATGATTCCGTTGCAAAGATGGTGTCTCGGCTCGGCTATCCGACTGCTGTTGCATTTGACGGCAGTGAGGGGTTTTGCAAGGCAAAGGCACTCGATCCCGCGCTTGTGTTGATGGATGTTGCGATGCCGGTTATGGACGGGTTTACTGCGTGCAAGGCGATCAAGAAGTGGGCGGGAAACCGACATATTCCGGTTGTTTTTATCTCGGGGTTTACCGATCCCGAGGAGCGCCTGGGTGCGCTTGAGGCCGGAGGAGACGATTATATTGATAAACCGATTCGGCCGGAAGATTTGCAATTCAGAATTCAGACCCAGTTCAGGATCATCGAACTGACCCGAAATCTCCGGAATATGAATCAGAACCTCGAAAATCTGGTGGAGCGGAAATCCCGGGCCCTGGTTCAAACCGAGCGACGGCTGCATCAAGCCGAAAAGGCGAGTACGATCAGGACGCTTTTAGCCGGCATCGCAGAGGAATTGCGCAATCCGGTTATTGTTATCGGCGGACGTGCTCAGATGATGCGGGAGAAGGGGGGACTCGATGACTGGCATATAAAATCGCTCTCCCATATCGAAACCGAAATCGCCAATGCGGTGGGTATTATCGACAATCTTAAAAAAGTTGTGCAGCCGAGAGTCGATTCGCCCAGCCTTGTGGATATCAATGAGATGATTTCAGGCATGACCAGGAATTTCCGATACCTGACTACCTGGAAAGTTATCGATTTCCACACTAAACTGGAGGCGGAGGGACGGATAAAGGCAAATGCATCTGATATCGAGCAGGTCGTGTATAATATTGTTACCAATGCGGTTGATGCCATACCCGAGAAGGGGCAGGTGTGTATTCGCACCTGTGATGAAACTGCCTGCCGTTGTATTGCCGTTGAAGACAATGGGCTGGGCATGAGCGAGGAGACACGGCGGAAAATATTCGATCCTTTCTTTACCACCAAGGAGGCCGGGAAAGGAGCCGGGCTGGGCATGAGCATTGTTTTCAGAATTATCCGCAGTCATCACGCAACAATCATAGTAGAATCCGAAGAGAACAGAGGTACAAAGGTTATCATCAAATTCCCGAAAATTTAAAAGGAGTATTAAAGGAGTTCCGGTGCTATGCTGATTGAAACGTCCGATATACGGGGCTATAAGCTTATGCGAATAGGGCAGGGTAATTTTACCGAGAAAGATCTTGATGATATCCGGGACCTTGTCGCCGGCCACCTGAAACGTCGAGTCGATAAAATTGCACTCTGCTTTGATGCCAAAGCCTACCCGTACTCAAAACTGATTACCCTCCTGATCAAATGCGATTCTCTGGCAAAAGAGGCCGGTGCCGATCTGGCAATAATTCAGCCCAATGAGGATTTTGCTGATATATTGACCGGCATGAAACTCACATCGGTGGTGAGACTGCTCGATTCCGAAGATGCACTCGAATAAGCGGCATACTTTCCTGTTTTAACCCCATGATCAACACACCACGACCACGATGCATTAAATAAATCATTTATGGGCATACTTTGTTAATCGATTAAATTACCTGTAATTTCGCAATAAGCAATCTAAATGTTCTAAAGGTGGTAATATAAATTGCTTAAAAACGGAATATTTGGTGTTGTAAGTCGTTGAAAAAGAATAAGAAATGAAAATGTATTCTATTCTATTGACTTTTCCCCTTTTTTTGCGTATAATGTTTTATGGTTAAACGATTAATGCAGAATGGGGCACACCTATGAATCCACAGATTCCTCAAAGACCATTTCTTAAAGCTTCAGAAGTCGCCCGGATATTTAATGTTAATCACTCCACTGTTTTTTTGTGGGTCAGAAAGGGGATTTTACGTCCCAACAAGACATTGGGAGGAAATTTCCGCTTTTCCCGTGATCATATCGTGAAACTCTGGGAAAAGAAGGGGGAGGGATCGCAGATTCGCAACAAACGGAAAGAGAAAGTGCATCACGACGGTTTTGTTGTCTCGCTGAAAATGAATGACAACACAAAGGTAACCTATTATTCGGCCATCATTACCGATATGAGTCCCCAAGGGCTTGACCTCATTATTGAAAACAAAAATGGCCTCAAAGACCAGCTTGCTCAGGATAAGGTCAAAGAAGTGGCCATTTTGAATTATCAGAATCCTCTGTTCAAGGAAAAGCTTACCGGTACGATCAAACATTACGATGTCTTTGACGATGGCAGAATCACTATGGGTGTTTCTCTGTCCTAAATATCATGAAGCATTTTTGCCGCCTGTTTTTTCTTCGTCGTTGTGCTCACACCTTCGCTGTTTGGTGACTGTGGGAGCGTATACTATTTTTTGAAGCCTGTGATGAAACGGTCTTTTCAAAGGGCGGTGAAAAATGATACAACGGGATTCCCTGGTCTCTTTTTTGAACGAGTATCTGGAAGTCGGCTCCATTGGCGATTACAGCTGGAACGGTCTTCAGGTGGAGGGTACCGCCCAGGTCGAGAAGGTTGTGTGTGCGGTTGACAGTGGAATCGAGACCTTTGCGGCCGGCCGTGATGCCGGTGCCGATTTCATTATCGTTCACCATGGGTTATTCTGGAAAAAGAACGATCCCCGCATAATCGGATGGGCAAAGAAACGAATTGAAATCCTCCTGAAAAACGACCTGTCTCTTTACGCATGCCATCTCCCTCTCGATCGTCATGTGGTTGTGGGCAACAACGCCCGGCTTCTTGCTATCCTTGATGCAACCATTACCGCACCTTTCTCTCCCATGGAGGGCAACAATATCGGATGGATCGGTGAGGTGAAAGAGTCGCGGTCTTTTGAAAGCATTGTCGGGCGGCTTGAAAAGGCACTGTTGAGCAAATGCACAAGCCTTGCCTTCGGGAGACGTGATATCCGTACGATCGCCGCAGTCAGCGGTGGTGGAGGGATGGGCTGTTTTAATGATGCCCTTGCTGCAGGAGTCGATTGTTATATTACCGGTGAAGAGACCGAGGTGTATCATATTGCAAAGGATGCCGGCATGAATGTCATTTTTGCCGGACACCATGCAAGCGAAACCGTCGGGGTGAAAGCCCTGGCCGATATTGTTAAAAAAGAATGTAAGGTAGAAGCCGAGTTCATCGATATCCCGACCGGCCTCTAACCGTCACGATGGATTATCGATGCGGCATGGTGTTTCAGGCCATGCATACAAGGGACAACAGACCCGAGAATGCTCTATCGTAAATAATACAGTGAATACTGCAACAAACAAAGGAAAGCGAGAAATCCATGGCAAAGCAGAAGCGAACTGCAATAACCCCGACCCGTGGTGAAGATTATCCCGAATGGTATCAGCAGGTGATCAGGGCCGCCGATCTTGCGGAGAATTCACCGGTCCGTGGATGCATGGTGATCAAGCCCTGGGGCTACAGTATCTGGGAGAACATGCAGAAGGTCCTTGACGGTAAGTTCAAGGCGACGGGGCACCGGAACGCCTATTTCCCGCTTTTTATTCCCAAGAGCTTTTTGGAAAAGGAAGCTGAACATGTCGAGGGCTTTGCCAAGGAGTGTGCGGTAGTAACGCACCACCGGCTTGAGAAGGGCCCCGAGGGCGGGCTGGTTCCTGCGGGTGAGCTCGAAGAACCCCTGGTGGTCCGTCCGACCTCCGAAACGATTATCGGTGCCATGTTTGCAAAGTGGGTACAATCCTACCGGGACCTTCCCTTGCTGATCAACCAGTGGGCAAATGTTGTCAGGTGGGAGCTCCGGACCCGTCTCTTTCTGCGCACGGCCGAGTTTTTATGGCAGGAGGGGCATACCGCTCATGCTACCAGGGAAGAGGCCGAGGAAGAAACTCGTACCATGCTCGATGTCTATGCCGATTTCGCAGAGAATTACATGGCTCTACCGGTTATTAAGGGTGAAAAAACCGCGGCCGAGCGGTTTCCCGGAGCCATAGCGACCTATTGTATCGAGGCGATGATGCAGGACCGGAAGGCTCTGCAGGCCGGGACCTCGCATTTTCTGGGACAGAATTTCTCAAAAGCCCAGGGGATCACCTACCTGGGCGCTGAAGAAAAAGAAGAATTCGCCTGGACCACTTCGTGGGGAGTCTCAACACGGCTGATCGGCGGATTGATTATGGCGCACAGCGACGATAACGGGCTGATCCTCCCGCCCCGCCTTGCACCAGCACAGGTGGCAATCCTTCCGGTGATTCACAAAGAGGAGAGAAAGGCGCAGGTGATGGAATATTGCGAAAGCCTGGCGCGGGAAATCGAAGCGGTCTTGTATAATGGAGAACCGGTACGGGTTGAAATTGACACCAGGGATGTACGAGGCGGTGAAAAAACCTGGAGCTGGGTTAAAAAAGGCGTGCCCCTCTGGCTCGAAATCGGCCCTCGGGATATCGAATCCGGCGCCGTGTTTCTGGCTCGGCGGGATAAGGAACGGTGGGGAAAAACCTCCATGCCCCGGGCGGAGTTCATACAAAAGCTTCCCTCCCTGCTCGAAGAAATGCAAACCGGTCTCTTTACCCGTGCACTGGAATATCGAACCAATAATATGGTGCGTATCGATGACCGCCGGGAATTCTATGACTTTTTCACACCCAAAAATCCAGACAAACCGGAAATTCACGGAGGCTTTGCGCTTTCCCACTGGAGCGGCGATGCCGAAGTTGAGGCTCAGGTTCAGAACGATCTTGGAGTCACTATCCGCTGTATCCCGCTCGATGCGGAAAAGGAAGAGGGACACTGTATAATCAGCGGCAAACCAAGTAAACAACGGGTGGTCTTTGCAAAAGCATACTAAAAACGAGCTTGCAAGCTTTCGACCGCTGACTTTAATTTGTAACTTTTAACTATATCAAATGCCAACGCTCTACATCATAGCCACACCAATCGGTAACATGGAAGACATCACCTGCCGTGCGCTCCGGATACTGGGTGAGGTCGGCGGGCTTGCCTGTGAAGATACCCGACGGACACGGCGTGTTTACGAGCGGTATAGTATCGATATGCCTTCGAAGGTGTTTTCCTATCACGAGCACAATGAAGACCGGGCCGGAGCACGGATTCTTGACGTACTGAATCAGGGGGAGAATGTGGCGCTCTGTTCCAATGCCGGGTATCCCGGGATCAGCGATCCGGGGTACAGGATTATCAGGAGTGTTATTGAAAGCGAGCATAACCTCGAGGTAATTCCCGGAGCCAACGCGGTCGAACTTGCCCTTCTTTACTCCGGCCTGCCAACATCATCCTATACATTCAAGGGATTTCCCCCGAGAAAACGGGGGGCCCTGGTCAGGTTTCTTGAGATGGAAAAGGACTCTCCCCATACTCTGATTTTTTATGAATCTCCTTACCGGGTCGGCAAGTTCCTGTCGTGTGCACTCGAAACCCTGGGAAACCGCCACGCTGCAGTCTGTATCGAAATGACAAAGAAATTCGAACGAATAAAACGGGGTCCGCTCTCACAGCTCCACACCGAATTTGATGGTGTTACCGTTAAAGGCGAAGTCACAATCGTTGTTGCGGGAAACAATCCCAAATTTATCAATAAACCGGTGGAGTAGGGGTATGGTGAGGAGGCCGGTGTGGGGCAGGGAAGGTTAGGGCGTTTCAAACTCTCAGTGCTCAACGCACAACGCTCAATTTCAAAATATTGCGGCATGGTTTTCCAGGCCATGGTCTGTTAATCCGAATTCATCCATCCAACCGTCCTCCTTGGCACAGAGTATCGTTTTTCTCTCATTTGTCGTAATCGTTTTCGTTATGTTGTCTCATATCTTTCTTTATCTTCTGCCCTGATCTTCCTCCTTCTTCTCTTTAATCCTCACTTTCTTTCCATAATAATTGCGCAACCTGCCATCACGATTCTATTTTTAGACCTTTTCTATGCTGGTGCTTCCCGTAATACAACAGAAACAAACCAATATGAGCGCTCAGTCTTTAAAATACTCTGATGCAGGAGTCGATATCGGCGCCTGGAATGCTGCAAAGGGCAGGATAGGTGAGCTTGTTAAAAAAACATATACTCCCAATGTGATTGGTAAATTCGGCCAGTTCGGTGGGCTGTTTAATATCGCCTGGGCCAAAAATATGGAGAAACCGGTACTGGTGTCGTCCATTGACGGTGTCGGAACCAAACTGAAGATCGCCTTTGAAATGAATATTCACGACACGGTAGGAGAGGATATTGTCAATCACTGTATCAACGATATTCTTGTGCTCGGTGCTCAGCCCATGTTTTTTCTCGACTATCTTGGTACCGGGAAGCTCGAGCCTGATGTTGCGGCAAAGATTGTAGAAGGTCTTTCCCGCGCCTGTCAGGCTGCGGGATGTGCCCTGATTGGGGGAGAAACTGCGGAAATGCCCGGGTTTTATGCTCAGGGTGAGTATGATCTTGCCGGATGCATTGTCGGGGTGGTGGATGAAAAAAATGTTGTTGACGGTTCTGCGATAAAATCGGGTGATCTCGTGATCGGGTTTCGCTCCAACGGCCTCCATACAAACGGCTACAGCCTTGCCCGGAAAATTGTCACCGAGGTAGCCGGCAAGTCATTTCAGGATTCCTGGGAGCCTTCCGGTGTACCGTTCGGCAAAGAGCTGCTTCGTCCTCACCGTTCCTACCTGCCGGTTTTGAAACTGATACGGGAGCGGATTGTTAAAGGGTGTGCCCATATTACCGGCGGTGGTTTTACCGACAATATCGACCGGATTCTTCCGGATACCTGTGATGCGCATATTCAGACAAAGAGCTGGACTCCGGATCCGATTTTTACCTGGATTCAGAAAACCGGTGGGGTAGAAGATAAAGAGATGTACAAAACATTCAATATGGGTGTCGGTTTGATTGTTGTAGTCGACCCGAAAAACAGAGACCGGATTTTACAGGCTGAAGATTTCCAGTCTTTCGGCCCGGTTGAAATTGGTAAAATCACCGGAGGGTCTGGTGCGGTAGCCATGGAGTTTGGAAAGTAGTGGAAAAGAAACTATACCTTTATAACACTGCAACCCGCCAAAAGGATCTGTTTACGCCCTCGGGTGAAACGGTCGGGCTCTACTGCTGTGGTCCTACTGTCTATAATTATGCCCATATCGGTAACTTGCGGACCTATATTTTCGAGGATGTTCTGAAACGTGCGCTTCTCTCCTGTGGCGTTACCCTCAAGCATGTGGTGAATATCACCGATGTCGGTCATCTTACCTCCGATGCCGATACCGGAGAAGACAAAATGGAGAAGGGGGCAAAGCGGGAGAAGAAAACGGTCTGGGAGATTGCACAGCATTATACCGAAAAGTTCAAAGAAAATATCGACGATTTGAATATTCTCGATGCCGATCTCTGGCCCCGGGCTACCGAGCATATTGGAGAAATGATCGGTCTGGTTAAGGCTCTTGAAGAGAAGGGCTTTACCTACCGAACCGCCGATGGAATCTATTTCGATACCTCGAAGTTTCCTTCCTATGGTGATTTTGCGGGGATTGATGCCGCGAGTCTGGATGCTGGAATGCGGGTTGATATGGGAGAGAAAAAAAATCCCACCGATTTTGCGCTCTGGAAATTATCTCCTCCGGGAGTAAAACGTCAGATGGAATGGGAGAGTCCCTGGGGTACCGGTTTTCCCGGATGGCATATCGAATGTTCGGCCATGTCGATTAAATATCTGGGCCAGCCGGTCGATATCCATTGCGGCGGTGCCGATCATATCCGGGTTCACCATACCAATGAGATCGCTCAGGTTGAGGCTGCTACCGGAAAAAAGTATGTCAATTACTGGCTCCACGGCGAGTTTCTTGTTGTCGATAAGGGGAAGATGGCCAAATCCGGGAACAATTTTCTTACGCTCGATGTAATAAAGGAAAAGGGGATATCGCCCCTTGCCTACCGGATGTTCTGTTTTACCGCCCACTATCGGAGTCCTTTGACTTTTACCATGGATGGTCTTCAGGCATCGGCACAGAGCTTGAAAAATCTGAAAAAGATCATTGCTTCCCAGGAGCTTATGCAAAGCGAGGGCGATCCGGAAAAAGCACGGGAGCTTATAGCGCCCTTTTTCGATGCGGTGTATGATGATCTCAATGTTCCCCGTGCACTCAGTGTGGTATGGGAGATTGCAAAGGATACTGCAATCGACCGGGCGGCAAAGAAGAGTGCCCTGCAGGAGATGGATACGATTTTAGGCCTCGATCTGTTCGAATCCGGCCCTGATGAAAATATTTTGGAGTTTACTTCGGAATCAGGTAAGAAAATGCGGTTTATTTCTGCGGGGAAAATCGATGAAGCTGCGGCGGGGGAGACTGCCGCAAAGATAGAGCAGCGTGCACAGGCGCGGCGGGAAAAGGATTTTGCCACCGCCGATCGGCTGAGAGATGAAATCGCTCAATCTGGAATTGTTGTCCGGGATATGCCCGATGGGTCCACCGAATGTGTGATCCGGGAAAAGAGACAATAGCCTGGTATAGTTATTGTATACATATTAGCTAAGGAGTTGGATATGAGTTCCAAAGAAAGTGAATGGCTGGAAATGATGAAAAAGATGATGGTTGGAAGTGATATACAGGAGAAAATGCTGAGCCGGCGGGAAATATTCCTGTGGGGACCGGTGGATGATGAAAGTGCAAAGGATATTGTTCAGAAGATTCTTTATTTTGACGGTGAGAAGAAGGAAGATATTAAAATGTATATCAACAGTCCCGGCGGTGTGATTTCATCGGGGCTGGCCATACTCGATGCAATGAATTATGCCAGATCGGATATCAGTACGATCTGTATGGGCCAGGCAGCAAGTATGGGGGCGGTACTTCTCTGCGCGGGAACAAAAGGAAAACGTCTTGCGTGGCAGAGCGCTCGGGTGCTGATTCATCAGCCCCTGCTTTCGGGCAATATTTTCGGGCCAGCATCGGATATACAGATTCAGGCTGAAGAAATGCTGCGAATCAGAAAGAACCTCAATGGTATTCTTGCCGAAAAAACCGGGCAGCCGCTTTCGAAGATCGAAGAGGATACCGACCGAGATTATTTCATGTCATCGGAGGAAGCAAAGAAGTACGGTCTGATCGATAATGTCATTTAATGAGTCCTGTTTAGATAAATTTTTGACATTCATAGCTCGACGATTGTATATTACATAAGTTTTTTCCTAAAATTTTAGATTTTTCAGCCGATGTAGCTCAGTTGATAGAGCGTTCGACTTGTAATCGAATGGTCGGGGGTTTGAGTCCCTCCATCGGCTCCAGAAAATAACAGACGTAGAAAATATGGGCAGGTGCCCGAGTGGTTAAAGGGGATGGACTGTAAATCCATTGGCTGATGCCTACGGTGGTTCGAAACCACCTCTGCCCATTTATAAATACTAAATTCGAAGCTCGAAATCCGAAATTTGGAACTACAGGCTCGAAATATTGGAAAACAGCTTTGGTGTAAGGATTCGGCCGGTGAAGTTCGGTGATTGGCTCAAGTTTCTGAATTCAAAAAGAAAGAGTATGATTCAATTTTTCGAATTTCGTATCTTGAGTTTCGAATTTTACCAGCGGGCATAGCTCAATTGGTAGAGCTCCACCCTTCCAAGGTGGCTGTTGTGAGTTCGAATCTCATTGCCCGCTTTTTTTAAAATATGCCCATGTAGCTCAGTTGGTAGAGCGCATCCTTGGTAAGGATGAGGTTCACGGGTTCAAGTCCCGTCGTGGGCTTTTGCAAGAAAAAAGATATTAATACTCATTCACCACAAAACAATGAGAGGTATTCATGGCGAAGGAAAAATTTGATCGATCGAAGGTGCATGTTAATGTGGGTACTATTGGTCATGTTGACCATGGTAAGACGACATTAACGGCAGCGATCACGATGCGTCAGGCGTCAAAGGGGTATTCGGAGATACGGTCCTTT